>DATJGL010000271.1:0-2533 GCA_035495075.1 Gemmatimonadales bacterium | reverse complement strand
GCGCCGGCCTCGGGCATGACGTATCTGGCACTCGGTGACTACTACAGCAATCTGGAGCGAGATTGGACTCGGGCGAACGAGCAGTACGACCTCGGCCGAAAGGTGGCGCCGAACGACGCCGAGCTGCTCAACGGAGTTGCGCTGGTCGAGCGGTCTCAGGGCCACTTCGAGCAGTCCATGGCTTCGCTCCGGCAGGCACTCGCGCTCGATCCGCGGTCGGTCGGGACAGCACGCCGGCTGGCGCAGGCGTTGCTCTGGCTCAAGCGATATCCGGAGGCCATGGCCGCCGCCGACCGGGCGCTCGCGCTGGATCCGGAATCGCCCGACCTGAATGAGACCAAGGCCATGGTGTTCCTGGCGCAGGGTGATCTCGCGAGCGCGCGGGGCGTGCTGCAGGCAGCCTCGGCTCGCGCTGACCCGGTATCGCTGGTGGCCTACGTCGCTACTTACTGGGATCTCTTCTGGGTTCTCGACGACTCCCAGCAGCAGTTGTTGCTCCGCCTCACACCCGAGCCTTTCGGCGACGACGTATCCAACTGGGCGATCTGCCTGACCCAGACTTACGCAGTTCGCGGTGACATGGTCCGGGCCCGTGCGTACGCCGACTCATCGCGAATCGCGGGCGAGGCCTTGTTGAAGGAGGCTCCTGATGATGCCGCGCACCGCGTGAACGTAGCGCTGGCGTACGCTTACATGGGGCGGAAAGCAGAGGCCGTGCACGAAGGCGAGAAGGCGGTCAGCGAGCTTCCGGTGAGCAAGGATTACTATCAGGGGGTGTACTATCTGCACCAGCTCGCGCGGGTGTACGTGATGGTTGGTGAAGAGGACAAAGCAATCGCACTGCTCCAGCAAGTGCTGGCCAACCCGTACTATCTATCCCCGGCCTGGCTGCGGATCGATCCGTCCTTCGCGCCCCTCCGGAAGAATCCCCGTTTCCGGAAGCTTGCCGAAGGAACCGCGTGAGCGCCGATCTCCGCGCCGCGCTCGAAGCCGGCCTTGCCGGTCGCTATGCCATCGAGCGCGAGCTGGGACGCGGTGGCATGGCGACCGTGTATCTCGCCCGCGATCTGCGGCACGACCGGCCGGTCGCGCTCAAGGTCCTCCATCCTGAACTCGGGGCCGCACTCGGCGGCGAGCGGTTCCAGCGCGAGATCCGGCTCGCCGCGCGGCTCCAGCATCCGCACATCCTCACCGTCCACGACTCCGGTGAAATTTCCTCTCCGAGCGGCCCACCACTGCTCTGGTTCACGATGCCATTCGTGGACGGCGAGACGCTCCGTACCCGCCTGCAGCGCGAGCGTCAACTTTCCGTCGAGGAAGCAGTGGCCATTGCGCGCGAGGCGGCCGACGCGCTCGACTACGCCCACCAACAGGGCATCGTTCACCGCGATATCAAGCCGGAGAACATTCTGCTCGCCGCACGCCACGCACTGGTTGCGGACTTCGGGATTGCTCGTGCGCTGGCCGGCGCGGAGCAGGGACTAACTGAGACCGGAATGACGCTGGGGACGCCGGCGTATATGAGCCCGGAGCAGGCCAGCGGCGAGCGGTCGATCGACGGTCGGACCGATATCTACTCGCTTGCCTGCGTGCTCTACGAGATGCTCGCGGGACAGCCTCCTTTTTCCGGCGCCAGCGCTCAGGCGATCATCGCCCAACGTTTTACCGATATAGCGCCGCCGGTGCGGCGCTCGCGATCGGCTGTGCCGCCCGAGATTGAGGCGGCTATCAGTCGCGCCCTGGCGCGGCTGCCCGCAGATCGGTTTGCGACCGCCGGAGAGTTCGCCGACGCACTCTTCCTACGGACGGCGCCGGCCGGGATCCCAAACGCGCCCGCCGCCGATGGGGCGTCAATTGCGGCAACGCAGGCGGGGGCGACGATGTCGTCGGAGGGCCGAGCGGCCGCCGTGGCCGGCGCCCCGATCCAGCACCGGTTCCGCGTGCCTGCCTGGCTCGCCTTCGTGCTCGGCTTGTTAGTCACGGCGAGCATGGGCATGCTGATCTGGCAGCGGAGTCACCGCGGCAGTGTCGCGGATGAGGCCGGACCCAAGCGGCTGGCCGTGATTCCCTTCGAAAATCTCGGAGCGCCAGACGACGAGTACTTCGCGGATGGCATGACGGATGAGGTCCGGGGTAAGCTGGCCTCCGTCTCCGGCCTGCAGGTCATCGCCAACCGGAGCGTGGCCGAGTACAAGCGAAGCACCAAGAGCTATCAGCAGATCGGCCAGGAGCTGGGGGTTCAGTATCTGCTGATCGGCAAGGTTCGCTGGGAGAAGCAGGCGGGCGCGCAGAGCCGGGTGCGGGTGAGTCCCGAGCTGATCGATGTCTCGAGCTCGAGCACCAAGTGGCAGCAGCCGTTCGATGCGGCGCTCACCGACGTCTTCAAGTCCAGGGCGAAATCGCGGGCAAGGTAGCCAGCGCGCTCGACGTGGCCCTCGGCGAGGGTGGACGGGAGCAGATCGAGGTGCGGCCGACCCGAAGCGTTCCGGCATACGACGCGTTTCTGCGCGGGGAGGAAGCATCCGACCGGATG
>DATJGL010000270.1:0-4559 GCA_035495075.1 Gemmatimonadales bacterium | reverse complement strand
GCGATCCTGGTCGGGAAGTCGCGCGCGGAGACCGAGGCGCCGATGCGCCAGTGGCTGCAGACGGAATGGGACGTGGCGGCGTGGAGTGAGTCGACGATCGAGCATGCGATCCGGGGGAGTGCTGCGGAGTGCGTCGAGCAGCTGAAGGCGCACGTGGCGTCGGGAGTTGATCGGATCATTTTGATTCCGTATCGGTATGAGGCGGAGCAGGTCGAGATCATCGCGAAGGAGATCTTGCCGGCGCTGCGGTGAGCCAGCCGCCAATGGCCTGACCCGGCCCTCGCAAGGCGTTATCCCACCTTGATAGCTTGCGAAACACATCGCGCTATCCAGTTCAACTTACTTAGCGGTAGGCACACAACATGAACGGAGAGAAGCTAACAGCCGAACTCGACGCACTGATCACAGATGGAGTGGCCATCAACGCCTTCCAAGTGGAGGAGGCTCTTCGTGCTGATCGGTCGGGAGGCCCCCCGAATAAACGATGCTGGCCTTGGCGCTCTGTTCGGCGCTCTCCAGGTGATCCTTGGGCGGCACATCATTCTCAACGCCGCGCAACTGTTCGAGAAACCGGGCGCGCGCTACCCATCAAGCGCATTCCGGCCGTCATCACGTTCCTCGGCGAGCATGCGGAGGACCTGGCGATCGAGCAACGACCAGGGTTGCTGCAGTCGCTTGCGCGACTCGGTGCTCCGGTAGTGGAGCTGCAGCATTCTACCGACGCCGACGTTACGCGATTCGTGGCCCAATTCTTCGCCGAGCAGACCTCGCGCATCGATGTCACCGAAGACCCAGGCGGCGTCGCCTTGGAGCGACCTTTTGTTGGCGCGGTGGCTTTTGGGTATCTTACCGTCGGCTACCAGGACGACAGCGGTGACTCCAGCATTTCCCACGACGCTGAACGAGCTGCGACGTCGCTCCGAAGGCTTCTCGAGCGGGCCGGCGCACTGCTGCCCGAGCGCGGCGATGCCTCACTTCAGGCTCCAGCGGTCCAGAGCTCGCGCTGCTCGCTCCGGCCGCTGAGCCCGGGCGTTTGGCCGGACCTGTGACGAGCGACGGATGGTAATGGGAACACAGAACGAACGGGAGACGGGGCCATGCGGCGGCGCGAGCTAATCCGATTTGCCGGCGCTGCGTTGTTCGCGTGGCCGCTGGCGGCGCGCGCCCAATCGCAGCTCAAGGTCGCGCGTCTCGGATACCTGGGCTTCGGCCCCCCCGCAGCGTCGACGAGCCGGGTGCAGGCGCTGCGGGCGGGCTTGCGCGATCTCGGGTACGTCGAAGGCAAGAACCTCGTCATCGAGTTCCGCTGGGCCGGCACGGTGGAGCAGCTGAACGAGGCGGCCGCCGAGCTGGCCCGCATGAAAGTCGACATCATCTTCGCGACCTCTTCGACCGAGTCCGAGCCGGCCCGACGGGCGACGGACACGATCCCCATCGTCTTCGCGACGCACGCCGATCCTGAGGGTGCCGGCCATGTGGCGAGTCTCGCGCGGCCGGGTGGAAACATGACGGGCTTGGCCGATATTCAGACCGTGATCACCCCGAAGCGGCTGGAGATACTGAAGGCCGCCGTGCCGCGGGCAACCCGTTTCGGCGTGCTCTGGACCCCCACCGCGCCGTCCGGTCGGCCCTTCGTGCAGGCCGCCGAGGACACCGGCGGGAAACTAGGGGTCCAGCTCCTAACGGTTAGCGTGAGTACCGTCGCGGAGTTCGACGGCGCCTTCGCGAAGATGGCGCAAGGCCGGGCTGGCGGCGTCCTCGTGCACGGGGCCGCGCTGACTGCTCGTCAGAACCGCGAGCTTCTGGCCGAGGTCGCGCTGAAGTATCGGTTGCCGACCATGTTCGGGGTCTGGGAAAACGTGGTGGCGGGCGGCCTGATGAGCTACGGTCCGGATCACCTCGACCTGACACGGCGCGCTGCCGTCTACATCGACAAGATCCTCAAGGGCGCTAAACCGGCCGACCTGCCAATCGAGCAGGCTTCCAAGTACCAGCTGGTCATCAACCTCAAGACCGCTAAGACTCTCGGCCTCACGATCCCGCAATCGGTACTGCAGCGCGCGGATCAGCTCCTTGAATAACATACGGCCGTCCAACAACGCATTCCACCCGACGGCCGGGCTTGCGTTCGCTCGCCCGCCCGCAGGTGAATGCGGGCGTCGGGCCTCGAGGACAAGGCGGTCCAATTCTGACGCGTCGTAGGAATGAGTTCGAAGGTTGGGGGTCGAGATGAGAGCGCTGAGGCTCACCTTCGCCATCACCCTTCTCCTCGGCGGGCTCTTCGGCCCGAGCTCTACCGAGGCGCAGCCGGCTGCCAAGGTCGCTCGAATAGGTTACCTGTCAGTCGATTTGGCCGCCGCCCCGCCGCCTCTGCGAGAGGCCTTCCGCCAAGGACTCCGCGACCTCGGCTACGTCGAGGGTCGCAACGTCGTGATCGAATACCGGGATGCCGGCGGGAAGGTCGAACGGCTCCCCGCGCTTGCGGCCGAACTAGCTGCGCTCAATGTCGATGTCATCATGGCCGGGAGCACGCCGAATGCCCTGGCCGCGAAGCAAGCGACCAAGACGATCCCCATTGTGTTCATTGGCTCTGGCGATCCGGTCGCGGACGGGCTCGTCACCAGCCTTGCGCGGCCGGGCGGCAATGTCACGGGGCTCTCCTCCCTCACCCCGGACCGAATGGGCAAATGTGTGGACCTGCTCACGCAGGCCGTTCCTGGCGTCAGTCGGATCGCTGTCCTCTGGCAGCCAGGCGCCGTTAGCGAACGCACGGAAAGGGACACGTTGAAGAGCGCAGAAGCCGCGGCGCGGACGTTGGGGGTGCGACTTCAGCCCGTGCAGGCGCGAAGTCCGGCCGACATCGACAGGGCTTTCTCTGAAATGACCAAGGGACGCGCGGGTGCTTTGGCGGTGTGGGCAACCGCCATGTTCGTCAACGAGCGTCGACGCCTGGTGGCCCTGGCGGCCAAGAACCGGCTTCCGGCCCTTTACACATTGAGCGAGTTTGTCGATGCGAGTGGGCTGATGGCCTACGGACACAGCCAGGCTGATTTGAACCGTCGGGCCGCGAGCTACGTCGACAAGATCCTCAAGGGCGCCAAGCCCGCCGACTTGCCGGTGGAGCAGCCCACCAAGTTCGACCTGGTCGTCAATCTCAAGACCGCCAAAGCCCTCGGCCTGACGATCCCGCCGTCGTTGCTTGCGCGGGCAGACCATGTTGTCGAATGACCCCCGCACCCGATGGCCGAAAGCGTGAACCCTAACTCATGAGTGGAGTGGACCAGGGCCCGTCGAGCCGTCGAAGGAGGCCGCGCTCCCAGACAACGGAGTCACCCATGGACCCGATCAGTACATTCGCGACACATTTCGCCTCCACGCGCTTCGAGCACCTCTCGCCCCAGATCGTCGAAGCCGTGCAGATGACCGTTCTCGACACCGCCGGCGCCGCCCTCGCCGGCAGCGCCAGCGACCCCGGCCGCGGCATTGCCCGCATCGCCCAACGCCATGGCGGCACCACCGGTAGCACCCTTCTCGCCCACGGCACTCGCGTCGCCACCCCCATGGCCGCCCTCGCCAACGGCGTGATGGCCCGCTGCTGCGAGCTCGACGGTACCCACGAGACCGGCGGCGGCCACGTCGGCGTCAGCATCGTCCCCGCCGCCCTCGCGCTGGCCGAGACCGCGCCTGTGCCGGTGAGCGGCCGCGAGCTGGCGCTCAGCATCGCCCTCGGCGTGGACATGCTCTGCCGCCTCCGCATGGGTGCCGGCAAGTCCAAGGCGATCGGGTGGATGGCCGAGACGATGGCGCCGATGGCCGTGGCGGCCATGGGCTCGCGGCTCCTCGGGCTCGACGAGGAGCGGATGCTCGATGCCATCGGCCTCGCCTACGCGTCGTGCGGCGGCAACGTGCAGCCGACTGTCGAGGGGGCGTGGAGTCTGTGGACGCCGGCGGGCAGCGCGGCGGCGGCCGGGATCCTCGCCATCGACATGGCGCGCGAGGGGTTCCGGGGGCCGCGCAATCCGCTCCTGGGTGAGTTCGGGCTCTATCGTCTCTACTTCCGGGGGGACTACGACGAGCAGGCGCTGCTGGGGGATCTCGGCGAGCGGAACGAGATCGTCAACAACAGTCTCAAGCCGTACCCGACCTGCAAGTACACGCATCACGCCATCGCCACCACGCTCGAGCTGGTTCGTATCCACGGTCTCCGGCCCGAGCACGTGCAGCGAGTGACCGTCGCCACCAATACGATGGGCGCCACACAGTGCGGCTTCGACGCGACGGGCGCGCCGAAGACGGCGCCGGACACGCCGGGGGCGGCGAAGTTCAGCATCCCCTTCACCGTGGCCGCGGCCATCGCCCGCCGGCGGGTGACCTTGGACGAGTTCTCGGACGAGGCGATCCGCGATGCCGGGCTGCTTTCGCTGGCCGCGCGAGTCGAGACGCGCATCGACCCGGCCAAGGACGCGCTGCCGATGCTCTACCCACCCATGGACGTGCGGATCGAGACCATCGACGGGCGGGTGATCGAGGGGTGCGAGCGCTTCGTGAAGGGCTCGCCC
>DATJGL010000269.1:0-2520 GCA_035495075.1 Gemmatimonadales bacterium | reverse complement strand
TGGCGCGGTGAGCATGACAAGCAGCGGTACGAGCACGAGACGTGGCTGACACCGGCAGCCATCGAGGCCCTCCGGGCAGCGCGTCGGTCGCAGAGCGTGATCAGCGAGTGGGTCCTTCCGTCGCCGACGGACCCCACCCGGCCAGCCTGTCGCCATCTCCTGCGGAACTGGTGGCAGCGAGGTGAAGCACTCGCCAAGGTGCCGCCAGAAACGGGTCGGGGATGGCACAGCCTGCGGAGGAAGTTCGCGACAGAGTTGAAGCTGGTGCCCTTGAAAGACCTGTGTGCGCTCGGTGGGTGGAAGAGCCCGGAGACCGTGCTGACCTGCTACCAGCAGGCCGACGCAGTAACGATGCAGCGGGCCCTCGATAGCCGTCAGCGCCTGGAAGCCTGAACGGACAACACAATGGACAGCATCGGGTGAGGATGCTAACATCCGCCGGGTCGGAAGTGCTTGTGACGCAGCGCAGTAGATAGTGGTCGGGTCCGTAGCTCAGTTGGATAGAGCGCTTGCCTCCGGAGCAAGAGGTCGTGGGTTCGAATCCCGCCGGGCCCATAGAGCCAACCACCAGCCCCACAGCCCGTTAAGCTGTGGGGCTGTGAGTTTTCTGGCCTCAGCCCAAACCGACTGTCACAATAACTGTCACAATTGGGGGCAACGAGATGGCGAAGCGCATTCTACAGCTCCCAGAAGAGCCCCGTCGCAAGTTCAATGATTGGGTGGAGGTCCTCAGTTGGGTTACCCGTCGGCTCCAATCGCCGTCACGGCGGAGCCTCGATGCGTCCCATCTGAGCAGCGCCGATCAGGAGGTCCTTGAGACCGCTTTGATCCTGATGCGCGCCGGGCTCGCTTTGGCAAGGGCATCCAGCTAGTGTGTCGGAGCAAGGCAGCGGAGGCGGCCTACCCGATCCTTCGCTCGTTGCTGGAGATATGGGCGGAATTCCGATATCTAATGCAGCCGGGCGGTCGGCATGAGCGAGTCAAGCAAATGCGGGTCGCCGCTGGCCTCGCCATGATGGATCTGGAGGGAAAGGGAAAGGGCATCATCAAGGAGGGGGTCGACCACCTCGAGAAAATCTACCCCGAAGCATTCGCGGCCGTTTCAACCACGCGGAGGAAAAAGGGAAAGACCGGTCATTGGAGCGGAGGCGGACGGAAAGACCTGATTGCACGGATGTGCGGCGACTTCTATGGTCGGCTGTACCAATTCCTCTCGTGGGATGTGCACCCCATCGTGCAGGTCGCGCTGGACTCGGCGGCGACATCGGGACGCTTGCACGTCGGGCATCGCACCGACCAGTCCGGCGTCCGCGAGCGGGTGTGCCGCACGACAGTCCATATCATGTACGACATGTGGAACACCTTCGCCCGCGAATTCAGCCCCTTATGAAAAGGGCGGCCTGTCGCCGCCCGTTCCCCACCCGCTGTTGAATTATTGGGCTACGTCGAGAGCGCGTCGAGCCGATCCGCGAGCGCCTCCGCGTGCTGCTCCACGCGGTACTCTACGACTTCGGCGCGATGCCGGATCACGCCCAGGTGCCCGTACACCCGCTCCACGAGGGCAGTCGAGGTGTGGCCCAATTCGCGGGAGACGGCCCAGACTGCCACCGGGGCCCCGTGGTCCGTCGTTTGGAGCCGCGCAGCCGCGTAGGTGTTTCGGAAAATTCGGGACCTGACCTCACCCGCCTTCCAGCCAGCCCGCACCGCAACGCGGTCCAAGAGCTTGCGCCAGTCGGTAATCGTGGACAAGTCCGTCGCCGGGACGAGAAGCGTCCCGCCGCGGTCGATCACCCGTTGGTCCAGGTAGGGTTGCAGGATCTCGGCGAGCTGCGGCCAGAGCGGGACGACCGCTCGCTGCCCCGTGTCTTC
Organism: Gemmatimonadales bacterium; assembly: GCA_035495075.1. Classification (GTDB taxonomy): domain Bacteria; phylum Gemmatimonadota; class Gemmatimonadetes; order Gemmatimonadales; family GWC2-71-9; genus DASQPE01. Next base: position 651 of record DATJGL010000269.1, on the reverse strand, counting down.
AACCGGCGGTGCTGGTTCACACGGAACGTCACCGTTTGCCTGGCAAACGAAACGTCGCCCACCTCGAGGCCCAGAATCTCGGACTCGCGCCCGCCGGTGAGCAGGAACGTGGCAAGGAGCGGATAGGCGAACGGGAGCGCTCCTGCTGCAGGTGCCACGCCGAGAGACTCCAACCCTGGTCATTGAGTACCACAAACGAGCCAACGGCCGATTCGATTGTTCCGTCGACAAGCTGCTTGGAAATGACCACAGCTCTGGTGAAGTGGCGTGCCTTCTCACAAGCCGTCGCGAACACGTCGAGTCTCCGCCTTTCGTATTGGGGTCTCTCTCGGTCAGCCGCCCAGCATCACGCCACGGTAACCCGCGCCCTGCGCCTCCCACTCCGCCCGGTCGAGCACCAAATAGTCCCCTCCGATCCGCGCGGCCTGAAGGCGAGCCACTCCCCGCTTGACCGTGACCGCTGCGTCCCATCCGTCTAGAAAGCCGCCGATTCGCCTAGTGGTGTATCGCGCCGGGCGCCTCGGATCGAGCCGGCGGAAAGCATCGCGGCTTCGCGCGTATGGGACCTATTGTGACCGCGCTTCCGCCATATAGATCGCGAATTGCACCGGGTGCACCGAATCCAGATTGTGCACCGTGACGTTCACCTGT
>DATJGL010000268.1:0-6978 GCA_035495075.1 Gemmatimonadales bacterium | reverse complement strand
GGAACGGGAGCGGGTGTACAACCTCCAGGAGGCGTGGACCGGCGCCCGGCTCACGACCAGCGTCACTCGGGTGGGCGGAATGATGGCCGACGTCCCCACCGGCTGGACCGATGGACTGCGGGAATTTTGTCGGACGTTCCCGAACACGCTGAAGGAAGTGGACACCATGTTCACCCGCAACGCGGTCTGGTGCGGGCGAACCCAGGATGTCGGAGTGATGTCGCGCGACGAGGCGATCAACTACTCGCTGTCCGGTCCGATGCTCCGCGCGAGTGGCGTCGCTTATGATGTGCGGAAGGATCGCCCGTACCTCGGATACGAGACCTACGACTTCGACGTGCCCATCGGCGAGCACGGCGACATGTACGATCGCTACCGGGTCCGACTGGAAGAGATGTGGCAGGCCACTCGCATCCTGGACCAGGCAGTTGGCCGGTTGGAGAAGCTCAAGGGCGCTCCGCTCAACGTGTCCGACCCCCGCGTCATTCTGCCTCCGAAGTCGCGCGCGATGAGCGACATGGAGGCGATGATTTTCCACTTCAAGCAGGTGATGGAAGGGGTGAAGCCCCCGGCCGGCGAGGCCTACATGGGCGTGGAGAACCCCAAGGGCGAGTTGGGCACCTACCTTGTGTCCGATGGAACCGCCAAGCCGGTCCGCTGGCGCATTCGCCCGCCGGCGTTCATCAACCTCGCGGCTCTTCCGCGGATGTGCGAGGGCGCGCTCCTCTCCGACGTCATCGCGATCAATGCCAGCGTCGACATCGTCATGGGCGAGGTGGATCGATGAGTCAGCCCCTCACCCAGCTGGAGCCACGTCCAGGTCACGGGGCGGGCGGGGGACATGCGGTAGCGCACGAGCCGGTGTTCGTGGACGCCACCAAGGCGGAGCTTGAGAGCCTGTTCTCCAAGTATCCCACCAGGCAGGCCTGTCTCCTGCCGGCACTGTGGATGGTGCAGCGTGAGCGGGGCTGGATTTCCGAGCCCGCAATGGCGGAGGTGGCGAAGGTGCTCGGGTTGACGACGGCATTCGTGAAGGGCGTCGTCACGTTCTACACGATGTATCACACCCACCCGGTCGGTCGCCATTTCATTCAGGTCTGCACCACGTCACCCTGCGGCCTTTGCGGGGCCGAGGACACGGCGCGCGCGATCCTCGACGCGACCGGATGCCGCGAGCTGGGAGCGACGAGTCCCGACGGCCGCTTCACCGTAATCGAGGTTGAATGTCTGGGAGCGTGCGGGTTCCCGACGCCGATTCTGGTGGACGACGACTTCATCGAGAGCGTGACGCCGGAGCGCGTGGCCAAGATCCTCGAGCGGTATCCCTGATGGGCTTCCCGCACCCGAGCCACCCCAGAGAGACCGTCGTCCTCTCGAAACACTTCGGGGATGCCGGCGCGCGCAGCTACCAGGGCTGGGTCGAGCGCGGCGGTTACGCGGGGCTGCGTCAAGCGCTGGGGATGGCCCCGGACGAGGTCACAAACGCGGTGAAGGAATCGGGGCTAAGAGGCCGTGGCGGCGCGGGATTCCCCACCGGGCTCAAGTGGTCCTTCATGCCCAAGCCGAGCGGAAAGCCGCACTACCTCGTGTGCAACGCCGACGAATCCGAGCCCGGCACATTCAAGGACCGCGAGATCATGCGCTGGACTCCCCACGCGCTGATCGAGGGCTGCGCCATCGCGTCGTACGCCATCGGTGCCGAGACCTGCTACATCTACATTCGCGGCGAGTTCACCGAGCCGCTTCGCATCATGGAAGACGCGGTCGCCGAGGCGTACGCCAACGGAGCGCTGGGGAGCAACGTCCTGGGCAGCGGAAAGCGGATCGGCATGGTGCTCCACCGGGGGGCCGGGGCCTACATCTGCGGCGAAGAGACCGGCCTCATGAACTCGCTCGAGGGAAAGCGCGGCAACCCGAGAATCAAGCCGCCGTTTCCCGCGCAGGCCGGCGTATTCGGTCTCCCGACCACGGTGAACAACGTCGAGACCCTGGCCGCGGTGCCGCACATCATCGTGCGCGGTGCGGCGTGGTATAAGGGCCTGGTGATGGGCAGCCCCAAGAGCCCGGGTACCAAGCTCATCTCGGTCTGCGGTCACGTACAAGAGCCCGGCAACTACGAGATCACGCTCGGCTTTCCGATGAAAGATCTGGTCTTTGAGCTGGCAGGCGGCATGCGGCCGGGCCGGACGCTCAAAGCGGTCATCCCGGGCGGCTCCTCGGTCCCCATCATGAGCGCCGCCGAAGTCGAGAACTGCCCCACCGACTACGAGAACATCCAGGCCAACGGCTCCATGCTCGGCTCGGGTGGAATGATCGTGATGGACGACTCGACCGACATGGTCTATCAGATCTGGCGGCTGGCGCGATTCTACGCCCACGAGTCCTGTGCCCAATGCACTCAGTGTCGCGAGGGGACCGCGTGGACCACGAAGATTCTCGAGCGGATCTTGGCGGGGAAGGGGAAGGAGGAGGATCTGGACCTTCTGCTCGACCTGTCGGAGCAGATGACCGGGAAGACCATCTGCGTCCTGAGCGACTCGTGCGCCGCACCCGTGGTGAGCGGGATCCAGAAATTCCGCTCGGAGTTCGAAGCGTACATCTCCAAGGTGCGGAAGCCGACGCTGGTTGCGGTATGACGAGTAGTAGACAACCAGGGATCCATCTGAGATGACCCAGGAAACGGTCACGGTCACTATCGAAGGAACCCAGATCGCAGTGCCGAAGGGCACGACGATCATCGAAGCCGCCAAGCAGGCCGGCATCGTCGTGCCGCATTACTGCTACCATCCGTCGCTGCCGTCCCCTGCCGTATGCCGGATGTGCCTGGTCGAGGTCGAGAAACAACCCAAGCTCATGCCGGCCTGTGTGACGACCGTGGCGGACGGGCAGGTGGTCCTGGTGGAGAGCCCCAAGGCCAAGGCCGCGCGCCAGAGCGTGCTCGAGTTTCTCCTCATCAATCACCCGCTCGACTGCCCCATTTGCGACCAGGCCGGCGAATGTGAGCTCCAGGACTACGTGTTCCAGGAAGGACGCTCCGGCACCCGTTACTCCGAGTATGCCAAGCGGTACAGCCCGGTGGAGGACTTCGGGCCTGACATTCTGTACGTGCCCAACCGCTGCATCCTCTGCACTCGATGCGTCCGGTTCATGGAGAGCGTGGCCGAAGATCCGATCCTGAATGTCTCGGAGCGGGGCGACCGCGCCTACATCGGGATTTCGGAAGATCAGCTACTGGACCACCCATGGTCCGGCAACGTGGTGGACCTGTGTCCGGTCGGCTCGCTGCTCTCCAAGGACTTCCTGCACAAGGCGCGCGCCTGGGATCTCGACAAGACGGCGAGCGTCTGCCCCGGCTGCACCCAGGGCTGCAACATCACGATCGACACCCGGGATGACGTCGTGGTCCGGCTCCGGCCTCGGCCGAACCTCGAGGTCAACCGGCATTTCATGTGCGATCACGGCCGGATGAACTACCGCTGGATGAATCGCGGGGACCGGATCGAGGCTCCGCTGGTCCGGGACGGTGCGCGCCACGTGGCGACGGACTGGGACGCCGCGCTGGACCGCTTTGGCGAAACCCTGCGGGGTACCCGAGGCTCCGTGGTCATTCTCGCGTCGGGGCGAGCCTCGATCGAGTCGTTGGGGCTCATCCGCCGGCTGGTCGAGGGTCGTGATGTCACGGCTGCGGTCCAGGTTCCGGTTGGAGACGAAGCCCCTCTGGCGGGCATCCCCAGTCTCGCGCTCCGTCGCGACCGCGCGCCCAACGTCGCCGGCGCCGAGTTGTTGGGATATGGCCGCGACTGGGCCGGCGCCATCGCGGCGGTCGCGAACGCGGCGGTGGTGATCGTGCTCGATGCCGAATTGTCGCGAGAAGAGCAGGCACTTCTCGCTCGGGCGCCCGGCATCGTGGTGCTCATGGGCACCGTCCCTTACGAGGGCATCCGGAACGCGACGTTGGTACTGCCGGTGACCAGCATGGCGGAGGAAAACGGTACCTACGTGAATCGCGATCTCAGAGCGCAGCGATACAATCAGGCCCGGTCGCAACCTGCTATGGCTCGACCCGCCTGGTGGGTGGCCGGCGAGGTGCTCGCAGGGCCGGGACCGGACGCCGACGCTCCGGCCACCGCCGCGCAGGCCTTTGCCATGTTAGGCGCGACCTGGGACGTCTTCAGCGGGCTCACCTACGCGGATCTTGGGTTTACCGGTCACGTTCTCAAGCCCAATGCGCCCGCGGGGGCGGCTCGATGACTCCCGAAATGAAGGGGTTTGTGCTCCTCAGCGTCATCAAGCTGCTGTTCGTCTTCACGGTGGTGATGGTGGGCGTGGCTCTCCTCACGTTGATGGAGCGAAAGGTCTCAGCGTGGATGCAGAACCGGTTGGGCCCGAATCGAGTCGGGCCGGGCGGGCTGCTCCAACCGGCGGCCGACGGTCTCAAGAACATTCTGAAGGAGGAGACTTTCCCTGCGGAAGCGAACCCGGTGCTCTTCACGATCGCGCCGGCGCTCGCGTTCATTCCTGCGCTGATGCTCTCGGCGGTGATTCCGTTTGCCGCGCCCCTTCCCATCAATTCCGACGACTTCGGGCGCGATCTGGGTGCGTTTTTCGAGCGCGCGATCCCGGTCGTGGGCTCGACCGTAGGGACCATCGTCAGCGGGGCGTTTCATGCGGTCTTCGGCGTGATGGCCCATCATGGACCCATGCCCATGGTCGTCGCCGACGTTCCGGTCGGGTTCCTCTTCGTCCTCGCCATCGGCTCGCTCGGAGTGTACGGCATCGCGCTCGCCGGTTGGGCCTCCAACAGCAAGTACAGCCTGCTCGGCGGGCTCCGGGCCGCCGCTCAGCTGGTGTCGTATGAAGTCGCGCTGGGCCTGAGCCTGATTCCGGTCCTCCTCCTCACCGGCGACGTAAGCTTCTCCCGGATCGTCGCGTTCCAGCAGGCAGGCCTCTGGTTCGTGCTGCCGCTCTTCCTCTCGTTCTTCGTCTTTCTGGTCTCGGGGTTCGCGGAGACCAACCGGCTGCCGTTCGATCTTCCGGAAGCGGAGTCGGAGCTCATCGCGGGGTACCACACCGAGTACAGCGCGATGAAGTTCTCGTTCTTCTTCATCGCCGAGTATGCCAACGTCGTGACCATCTCCGCGATGCTGACGACGCTGTTTTTCGGCGGGTGGGACATTCCGTTCACGACCTGGGATCAGCACGGCGGCGTCCTCCAGACGCTGGCGACCGGCGTGTTCTTCTTCGCCAAGCTGATGTTCTGGATCTTCTTCGTGATGTGGATTCGCTGGACCTTGCCCCGCTTCCGCTACGACCAGCTGATGGCGCTCGGCTGGAAGTTCTTCATGCCGGTCACCCTGGTGTACATCATGGTCGTGTGCGTGGTGCTGTACGCGAGCGACCGGGCCGGCGTGCACGGCGTGTTGCCGACGCACCTGGTGCTCACCGGCTTGAGCGTCATTCTGGCCATTGCCCTTTTCCTGGTGCTGGATCGCGGACACCTGCTGAGCGGCTCCGCCGGTCGGCGGGCCCGCGCCGCCGCCGCGCGCCAGGCCCAACGTCTCGCAGCGAGCTCCTGATGGCCATCGGCGTCAAAGTGCTGGAGCGTCCCAAGCAGGAAGTCAGCTACGTGCGAGCCACGTTGCGGGGCATGGCGCTCACCTTCAAGCACATGTTCGAGAAGCGGGTCACCATGCAGTACCCGGAGGAGAAGAGCACCGATAGCGTGCACGGGATGGGGCAGTGGAGCCTCTCGCCGCGCTGGCGGGGCACCCACCGGATGATGACCGACGAGCAGGGACGCTCCAAGTGCGTCGCGTGCGGTCTGTGTCCGCAGATCTGTCCGGCCAACTGTATCAAGCTGGTGCCCGGCGAGGACGAAGAAGGCCACCGCTATCCGCTGATCTACGAGATCGACGAGTTTCGCTGCGTGTTCTGTGGCTACTGCCAGGAAGTCTGTCCGGAAGAAGCCATTCACGTCGGGGTCCACTACGAGAACTCGGAGTACAGCCGGGGCCGCTTCGTGTACGACCTCGAGCGGCTGTCGTCGCAAACCCACCCGGTCTCCACATTGTGGGATCCGACCGATCCGGAGGGAGAGTAGATGACCGAGACGGTCTTCTACATTTTCGCCGCGGCGGCGGTGATCTCCGCCGCGATGTGCGTGTTGCAGCGGAGCCCCGTCGGCGCCCTGATCTGGCTGGTCCAGGCCATGCTCGCGCTGGGCGCGATCTTCGTGCTTCTCGACGCGCAGTTCATCGGGGTGATCCAGATCCTGGTCTATGCCGGCGCCATCATGGTGTTGTTCCTGTTCATCATCATGCTCCTCAACATGGGACGAACGACGAGCGACATCCGGGGTCCAGCCGGAATCACCGCGACAATCGTGCTGGCCGGGCTGATTGCGCTTGAGTTGGGCGGCCTCTGGGCATACTCGACGCCGCGGATCGGCCGTGAAGTACGCGCGTCCGCGGGCTTCATTGCGGCCGGAAAGGCGTTTGCCGGTGGCCAAGCCGTGCAGGACGCCACGGCGGCCCACGGCGTGGTCGGCGGCATCGCCCCGCCGCTGTTCAACGAGTATCTGGTTCCGTTCGAGGTCACTTCGATCCTGCTCCTGGCCGCCATTGTCGGGGCGGTCGTGCTGGCGAAACGGAAGGTTTGATGCTTCTCGGCCCGGCTCTCGGACTGTCCGCCATGCTGTTCACGATCGGCGTTGCGGGCGTGCTGCTTCGTCGGAATGCCATCGTGCTGTTCATGTGCGTGGAGCTCATGCTCAACGCCGTGAACCTCGCGTTCGTGGCGCTGGCTCAGGTGTACGGAGTCGGCGCTTACTTGATCGCCTTCTTCGTCATGACGGTGGCGGCGGCTGAAGCGGCGGTCGGACTCGCGATCATTCTGGCCGTCTTCCGGCACAATCAGTCGATCGACCTGCAAAACATCAATCTCCTCCACGGCTGATGACTCTGTCACTGCTCGCGGTTC
>DATJGL010000267.1:0-25026 GCA_035495075.1 Gemmatimonadales bacterium | reverse complement strand
GTCGAGCTTCTTGAGGAGCTGGCCCACGACCCAGTCGAGCTCCTGCATGCCGTCGGCGTAAGGCCCAGTCCCGTCTTGCCGTTCCATTTCTTGGAAAGGTGCGTCCAGACGTGCATCCGGGTGGTGTTGTGCCAGAGCAGGAACGGCTTGCCGCGCTTGCTGGCGCGCTCCATGAACTCGAACGAGTGCGCGAGGAGGTCGTTTTCGATGGTTTCCATCCGCTTGCGGGTTAGCGGCCCGTCGTCCTTGATGGTCTGCTTGCCGACGCGGCCGAAGCGCGGATCGACGGTCCGGTCGTCCTTCTCGCTGGCCTTGCACTCGAGCACGCCCCGCGGCTTGAACAGCTTGTCGAACATCGGGTTGTTCTTCGGATAGTCGGCCTGCTCGGGCTCCTCCTCGGCGTTTAGGTGATAGAGGTTGCCGTAGAACTCGTCGAAGCCATGGACCGTCGGCAGAAATTCGTTGCGATCGCCTAGGTGGTTCTTGCCGATCTGGGCCGTCACGTAGCCCAGGGGCTTGAGCAGCTCGGCGATCGTCGGGTCTTCGGCCTGGAGGCCCTGGGGCGCGCCCGGCAAGCCGACGGTGGTCAGCCCGGTGCGAAGTGGGTTCTGCCCCGTGATGAAGGCGGCGCGGCCGGCGGTGCAGCTCGCCTGACCGTAGTGGTCGGTGAGCAGCACGCCCTCGGCGGCGATCCGGTCAATGTTCGGTGTCTTGGCTCCCATGATCCCGCGATGGTACGCGCCGACGTCGAACCAGCCGACGTCGTCGGCCATGATCAAGAGGATGTTCGGGTTCCTTTCTGCCATTTTGATTTCCTTTCTACGTTGTCAGCCGCGTTAGCCGCCGTCGTGCATACAGCGACAGCCGCCATTGCCTCAGAAACCGTGTCCATCCTCTTAGCGAGTCTCCCTTAGCGAGTCTCCCCTTTGCACCGCAATAAAGCGGGGCTGTTCCCAGAGAGAGCCTCAAGTAGTTCCAGTAATGGCGCGAGACGCGGAGCAAAGGTCGTCACTAGACTGGCCTTCAGGGTGAGCACGGTTTTGGGATGGAAGCATTCAAGCTTCGGTTACAACTACCGGACTCGCAAGGGGGACTGCTTGCGGGGAAGCGGTAGTGGACGATCTGCCGGATTCGACCGGAAGGGCTTCGGCACGCGCAGGATAAGGAGCGAGCCAGCTCAATCAGTGATCGGGGAGGGTCTGTGAGCTGGGCAGGGGTACGTATTCCTCGTCCCGCCAGGCATGCTCGCCCGGATCGCGCCCCTGGTGGCCTCGCCGTAGGCGTCGATCGGCGGCCGGGGAAGCTGGAAGTCCATGTCAGCCGCGATGGCGACCGAAGTGGTCACGGCACTGGATAGGTCCAGCGCTCGCGGTTCGTTGGCGTACGATTCTTCGTGGCCGTGGTCGTCGCTCTGCTCGAATCGCCTGAGGTCGCTGAGCCAGCCGTTATTGCAGGCGGCGCAGACTCGTCCGAACGCCAGTTTCTGGAGGTTGTGACGCCGAACCGAGAGCGTATCGCCTTGACCGGAAAGGTGCAGGTAGTCGTGAGCGACTTCACCTTCCCGCAGGTGCTGAAGGAGCCAGATAGGAAAGACGTGTTCCTTCGCTCGCTCACCGCGCCTGCCGCAGAAGATGCACGTCGTGGTGCTCACAGCAGGTGAAGGGCCCTGAAACTCCAAGGTGGCGCGAACGTAGCAGCCAACGTAGCAGTGATGGCTAAGTTATCGGGGCGCCGGGATTCGAACCCGGGACCTCCTGCTCCCAAAGCAGGCGCGCTACCGGACTGCGCCACACCCCGCATATCGAAAGCTTTGTTCGCAACCCTCCGCTCGTGTTTAGGCTCGCGGGGCTGCCGAGAACGACCCGTACGATAGTGACCTCAGAGGAATGCTGCTAGCGCTGGAGGAGCGCCCGCGTGCCGGCTCTACTAGGGCGCCGCCCTTTCAAACAGCACCAGCACGCACTGCTGTCCCGTCGGGGTCGTGTGATCAACCATCGCTCTCACCGTCCAGCCCTGGCTGGCCTCGGCATTGATATCCTTGCCTAACGAAGTCAACCCTAGGCACGCGACGTCATAGGTGAGTCTGCCAGCGGGCTGTTGTCGAGTTCCGGTTCGGGCTGCTGCGAGCGTCGTGCCTGCCGCGATAATGCCGGCGGCGGCACCGAGTGCGAGAAGCATGCGCATGGTGATTCTGTCTGGATTAGGGTTGGCGTCTACCTGGGGGAATCCTCCGTCGGACCGCTAGCCTTCGCTAGCCGCGTCCGAGTCGGGCAATCAACTGCTGAAATGCGCGCCCGCGATGGCTCACGGCGTCCTTTTGGGCCGCGGCGGCCTCCCCGAAAGTGTGCCCAAGCTCGTCCGACTGAAACAGCGGATCGTAGCCGAATCCGCCGCTGCCCCGCGGGCTTTCGAGAATGATTCCGGCGGAGACGCCTTCGAAGAATTCGGGGACCGCGCTGGGAGCAGATAGGTAGGCGAGCACGCAGCGGTATTGCGCCCGCCGGCGCGGCGTGGGCGCACCCAGCAGACGCCGAAGCAGCTCCGCATTGTTGGCGGCGTCGAGCTTGTCGCCGGTTTCGGTCGACGCAGCCCACCGTTTGGAGCGAACGCCTGGCAGGCCGCCCAACGAGAGCACCTCGAGCCCGGAGTCATCGGCCACGGTGGGCAGGCCCGAGCGGCGAACGAAGTACTCCGCTTTGGCGCGCGCGTTTGCCTGGAAGGTGTCTCCCAGCTCGAGGCGATCCTCGCCAGGCTCGAACGGAATACCGATGTCGTCGGGGAAGACTGCTTCGATACCGGCTGCCGCGAGCAATCGGCGCGCTTCCGCCTGCTTTCCTGAGCTTCGGGTCGCGACCAGCAGCGTCACCAGCCGAGGGTGCGTCGCTGCGCCGCGAACAGTTCGGCGCAGGAGCGTTCGGCCAGGTCCAGCAGCGTGCCGAGCTCGCCGCGACTGAACGTCCCGTGCTCGCCGGTGCCCTGCACTTCTACGAACTGCGCCGGCTCGAGCATGACGACGTTCGCGTCCACCCCGGCATCCCGATCCTCCAGATAGGCGAGGTCAACCCGGATCTCGCGCTCGACGATTCCGACGGAGATGGCGGAGACCAGGCGACCGAACGGAGACTTGATCTGGGTCTTCTCCGCCAGCCACTGGCAGGCATCGGCCAGCGCGACGCAGCCACCCGTAATGCCGGCGGTCCGGGTGCCACCGTCGGCCTGGAGCACGTCGCAGTCCACCCGGATGGTGAATTCACCGAAGGCCATCGTGGACATGCAGGCCCGCAGCGAACGTCCGATCAGCCGCTGGATTTCCTGGGTACGGCCACCGGGGCCGTTTCGCTCGCGAGGGGTTCGCTCCAGCGTGGCGCGCGGCAGCATGGCGTACTCGGCGGTAACCCAGCCTTCCCCGGTCCCCTTCTTGAATCCGGGGACTCCCGGTTCGACCGTCGCCGTGCAGTGCACCAGCGTACCGCCCATGCGGATGAGGCAGGAGCCTTCTGCGTATGGATTCGCCGCTCGTTCGAGCACGAGCGGACGCAGCTGCTCAGGAGAACGACCGTCGGGGCGCGCCACGGATTGGGTCCGGTGTCAGATTGGCTCTTCGACCGTGGGCTTGAGCTCGAACCCGCGCTTGAACAGTGGGAGGTCGACGCTGTCGCGGTATTCGGTATCGATGGTGATCGTGCGCGAACGGCCCCCGCGGTTGATGCGGAACTTCATCTGCCGGTCGTCGCCGAAGACGTCCTGGACTTTTGCCTGCAACCGGCGCTGAATCACGTCGTCGGCCAGATTGGGCGCCACGCGGGCGTTGGACTTCATCTCGTCGAGGATCTGATAGTAACGCCAGTAGACCTCGCCGATGTGGATACCGTAGTAGAGTGCGGCCACGAAGACGAGCAAGGAGACCAGACATCCGAGCGTGCTACCGCCCCGGCGGTTGGCGCAGGAGGAGCTCACCATTGGGATTGCGCTCCTTCAACGATGTTCGTCACGAGCTGGTCGTAGGCCTTCTGGCGCCCGCTTGGTTCCTGGCCGGTCGCGTAGTCGCCCTGAAGCATGAGGCCTGACCGCTGCCACAGGATTTTTCCGGTTCGCTGATTGCTGATCTCCACGTTCACCGTGATCTGGACCAGGCGACGGGTAACGTCCACCTGGTTGTTCTGCACTCCCTGATATGCCACCGGCAAGTCGGGCTCATAGCGCTGGATCGAACCCTTCACGATTGCATCTGCAGACTGCTCACCCGACTGACGCAGTCCCAAACGTCCCTCCACCGCGTCTCTCACGGCGGTCTGGACTTCCTGGGTTAGGGTAGGTTCGGGCGTCAGGTTGTCGAATGGTAGCACAGCGACGGTTCTAATGCCCGGCGGAAGCCCGCCGCCTGCGAAGCCGTAGCAGCCACCCAGCGCCAGCAGGCTAAGGCTTAGGAGGAGGAGGCTGCCAGATAGACGGCGCAAACGGGGCGCTCCTTGCGCTCGAAAGAAAAGTAAGATCGAGCCGGGCCGGAACCGAGGGGACGGTCAGCCGGGCGCTGGCTGGAGAGCCGTCGGCGGCAAACTGGGTTTCCACTCGGCCAACCACTTTGCCGGCCTGCCTTACCTCCGCAAGCAACTTGCCAGGGCTCTCGCTGGTCCGGACGTACTCCACCGTGTCGGCGCCCGACGCGTACTGCCACATGGCCATCTGCCCCTGGGTCAGGCCTCGCAGGGCCGCCCCCGAATCGGGCTGCCGCGCGACCCCGAGCAGGGCCCACATCAGGGGATAGTTGGGCACCAGCTTCTTGATGACGTCTTCGGGCCGGACCCATATCGCGGAGTCGGCGACCACCGCGGCCGCTGCGGGATTGCTTCCGAACGGGCCGGCAACATCGAAGCGGAGCGAGTCAGGCGGCGCGATACGGGCGCTGCCGCGGCCGCCGGCGCTGGATCGCTCGTCCCGGAACAACCATTTGAATCGAAGAAGCCGGGGGTCGGTTGGGACGGTTGCTTTCACCCAGGCGGCGACCTGGTCGGAGCTGATTGGCGCGGCGGCCGCGGGCACCAGCGGCCCCGGCGCCGAGTGGCAACCGACAACGACGGCCAGACCGGCCGTGGCGGAAGCACGGATCAGATGGAACTGCAGGCGCATGAGGGTATCCCACAACGGGTCCCGGCTCACGATGTCGGACGTGAGCGAAGCTATTCGGGGGGTTCGGGAATTCAAAGGCGTACCGGATCCGGGACCGGGACGAGCCGGGAGGCGAGATCATCCGGCAAACGACACAACCTCATTTCGCCATCGAGAGGGTGGAGTGCAACCCTGGCCGTGGCGATCAAACGCTCGTTTTCGGCGTGCTCGATCGTGTAGCCAAAGTCGACCCGCCGCGAAGCCACCTCCCGAACCCAGCAGCGCACCCGCAGCGGATCGTCATAGTGGGCGGGCTGCCGGTAGCGAATGGCAACCTCGCCGACGACCAGTCGTAGTCCTGAGGCCTCGAGCTCGCGATAGCTCAGGCCGGTCTGACGCAGATATTCACACCGCGCAATGTCGAGCCAAACCAGGTGACGGGCGTGGTACGCTACCCCCATCTGATCGACCTCGGAGTAGTTCACGCGCACCTGAATCTCACAGACGCCGTCGTGCTCGGGTTGCCCGCTCATCAGGCCCTCGGCAAGTTTCCGCCCGTGCTGGGACATACCCTCGTCGTCCTCTCGGACGCCCATCTGGGATACGCGCCGCCGGCCGTGGAAACGGCCCTTCTCGAATTCCTCGACATCATGCCCTCATTGGGCGATACGCTGCTGGTGAACGGCGACCTGTTCGAGTTCTGGTTTGCGTATCGAACGGTAGTGCCGCGACATGCTTTTCGGACCGCCGTCGCACTTTCCGCCCTCGCGCGAAAGGTGCCTGTCCTTATGGTCGGCGGCAATCACGATCGGTGGGGGCTCGAGTTCTGGAATCGAGAGGCTGGAATCCGCTACGCCCCGCATCGCCTCGAGTTCGAAGCCGGCGGTCGGCGCGGGGTCGCCGTCCATGGCGATGGGCTTGGCGGCTCCGGTCGGATGCTGGAGCGACTAGTGGCCAGTCGAGCCGCATCGCTGATCTACCGGTCGCTGCACCCCGAGCTCGGGTTCCCGCTGGTCCACCGGCTCTCGGCGACGTTGGGAGAGCACGGCCTGGAGGGCGCTTCAGTCGATGCGGCTGCCGCCCGGCAGCGAGACTGGGCGGAACGCCGGCTGTCCGAGCAACCAGCGCTGGCGCTACTGGTGTTGGGTCACACCCACCGGACCGCGTTAGTCGAGTTCGGCCCAGGTCGCCACTACCTGAACCCCGGCGCGTGGTTCGACGGCTTTCGCTATGCCGTCGTGACTAAAGATCGAGTGGAGCTGCGGCAGTTCACCCCATCGGCACCACTTCCGCCTCGCTCATCCGCTCCCCAATGAACCGCGCACCTACCTGACGGAACCGCGCCTCGTCGTCGCTCACGGCGAATCGATGCACCGCCACCCGGCCGGCCTCAGCCCCGAGGCTTTGAGACTCGAGCACGCGGCTCAACTCGCTCGCCGTTTCCTGGGCACTGTCGATGAGCGAGACGTCGGGACCCATGACTCGCTGGAGGAGCGGCTTGAGCAGGGGATAGTGGGTGCATCCCAGTACCAGCGTGTCCACTCCCTTGCGGCGGAGGGGATCCAGATATTCGTGCGCCACCAGCTCCGCCGCGGGATGATCGAACCAGCCTTCCTCGACCAGCGGCACGAACAGCGGACATGGCTGCTGAACGACCGTCGCCGACGGTACGATGCCGGTGATCGCTTTGGCGTAGGCGTTGCTCGCGATGGTTCCGGCCGTGCCGATGACTCCAACGGGACCGCCCCGCGTCGTCTTGACCGCGGCGACCGCGCCCGGCTCGATCACACCGACCACGGGCACCGAGGACGCCGCCCGGAGGGCCTCCAGCGCGTGCGCCGTGCTGGTGTTACAGGCAATCACGACGGCTTTCACGCCCTGAGCCAGCAGCCAGCGAAGAATCTCCAGGCTGTAGCGACGGACGGTGTCGGGCGACTTGGGCCCGTACGGTACCCTCGCCGTATCGCCGAAGTAGATCGTTGACTCGGAAGGGAGGTGCTCGAAGATCGCCCGGGCGACGGTGAGGCCGCCGATGCCCGAGTCGAAGATGCCGATAGGAGCACGGTTACGGGAGGAATCGGTCATGGCAAGCGCACCGGCAGCGTGACCGATGCGCCGACTCCGTGCGGCACGCGCTCGATCTTCAGCTCGCTGGGAAAATCCTCCAGGTTGGCCGCAATGAAAGCTTCAAGCCCCGCGAGCAGGTGATTGAGCCCAAGGAGCACCAACCAATTCTCCCGCTTCTGGGACGCATCGGCGATCGTGACGGAGTCTGCCCCGGTCCGCTTGAGATACTGAAGCTGCGAGTTTGCCCTCAGGGCCAGCCCGAGCGTCACGCCTTCAGCTACCACAAAGAGGCCGGCAGTGAGCTTGCGGCCGAGTCTTACCTGGCCCCATCCTGGAATCAGGAGCGAGCGCCATAGAGCAGCGGCCGGCTTGGAAACCTTGTGGCCGAGGGAGTCTGTGGCGGTTGCTGACTGAGTGGTGTCCGGCGCCTGAGCAGGCGGAGTGGTGTCGGTGACGGCGGCACCGGTGTCGGTGCGGGCGACGACCGAATCCTGCGCTGCGAGCCGGACCGTTCCGAGCAGGCTTGCGGCCAAGGCGAGGCTGGCGGGAGCGTGTGGGAATCGAACCCACCGGAGCCACCGTGGGCGTCTCCATCGCGGTTTTGAAGACCGGCCGAGCCACCAGGCCCGATCCACTCCCAAGCCTTTATCTCTCCCGCCGAGCGCCGCCACCTGCCGTCGTGGTCGCCACCGCGTCGATCTCGACCTTCACGCCTTTCGGCAAGGCACCCACCGCCACCGTCGAACGAGCGGGGCGATGATCGCCAAACGCGCGGCCGTAGACTTCGTTCATGGCGGTGAAGTCGGACATGTCGGCGAGGAAGACAGTGGTCTTGACCACCTGGCTCATGCCGCTTCCGGCCGCTTGCAGAATCGCGGCGAGGTTCTGCATGACTCGTTCGGTCTGCTCTTTGATGCCTCCCGGCACGACCTCGCCGGTCTTTGGGTCGAGCGCGACCTGGCCGGCCGTGAAGATGAACCCGCCGGCAATCGTACCCTGGCTGTACGGGCCGATCGCTTTCGGTGCGTCGCCGGTGGAAACGAAATCCATGGTCAGAAGAGTCCTTCGATCGTTCCGTTGGGATGCACCCGTATCGCCTCGGCTGCCGGCGTCTTCGACAGGCCGGGCATCGTCATGATGTCGCCGGCGAGGGCAACCACGAAACCGGCCCCGGCGGACACATATGCGTCTCGGACGGTGAGCCGGTAGCCGGTGGGGCGGCCGAGCTTGGTGGCATCGTCCGAGAACGAATACTGCGTCTTGGCCATGCAGACCGGTGTATTGCCGTAACCAATTCCTTCGATCTGCTCGATCGCTTTGCTCGCCACGCTAGTGAAATCTACCCCGTCTGCGCCGTAGATCTCCCGCGCAATGGTCTCGATCTTCTGCTTGATCGGGAGGGATGCATCATAAAGGGGTTTGAATTTGGCCTTGCCCTCGCTCAGGACCTTCAACACTTCTTGTGCCACCGCTTCGCCCCCCGCCCCGCCCTTGGCCCATACGTCACTCAGCGCCCCGCGCGCTCCCCACGAGCTGCACCCAGCCAGAACCGCGTCGATCTCCTCCTGAGTGTCCGACGTGAAGCGGTTGAGCGCGACCACCGGCGGCACCCCGAATTTCAAAACGTTCTTCACGTGGGCTTCCAGGTTGGCCAGGCCACGCTTGAGGGCGTCGACGTCCGGCTTACCCAGATTCTCCTTCTTGACGCCCCCGTGCATCTTGAGCGCCCGGACCGTCGCCACGATGACGGCCGCTTCGGGGTTCAAGCCGGCGAACCGGCACTTGATGTCGAAAAACTTCTCCGCACCTAGATCGGCGCCAAAGCCGGCCTCGGTGAGAACTATGTCGCCGAGCGAGAGCGCGAGGCGGGTGGCGGCGACCGAATTGCAGCCGTGAGCAATGTTTCCGAACGGTCCCCCGTGCACCAGGGCAGGCCCGCCCTCCAACGTCTGCACCAGGTTGGGCAGGATGGCGTCCTTGAGCAGGAGCGTCATGGCGCCGGCAGCCTTGAGCTCGGCTGCCGTCACCGGCTTCCGATCGCGGGTATAGCCGACGATGATGCGCCCAATCCGCTGCTCGAGATCCTGGAGATCGTTGGCGAGGCACAGAATCGCCATGATCTCGCTGCCGGGGACGATCACGAACCGATCTTCCCGCACGGGGCCGGCGTTGATGCCCCCCAGGCTGATGACGATCGAACGCAGCGCCCGATCATTCATGTCGATGGTGCGGGGCCAGGTGATTCGGCGGGCGTCGAGGCCGAGCGCGTTGCCGTGATGGAGATGATTGTCCAGCATCGCGGAAAGCAGGTTGTGTGCCGACGTGATGGCGTGAAAATCCCCTGTGAAATGGAGGTTGATCTCGTCCATCGGCACCACCTGAGCGTAGCCACCGCCGGCCGCGCCGCCCTTTACCCCGAAAACCGGGCCCAGCGATGGCTCCCGAATGGCCACGACGACCTTCTTACCCAGCCGGCGAAGAGCCATCGCCACCCCGATGGTGCAGGTGGATTTCCCCTCGCCGGCGGGCGTTGGATTGATGCCGGTGACGAGCACGAGTCGTCCGCTGGGCCGACGCTTAGCGGTAGCCTCCGCGGCGATCTTCGCCTTGGTATGTCCGTAGGGCAGGAGATCGGCGGGGCCCAGGCCTACTTCGGCCGCGACATCGGCGATGGGACGCAGCTTGGCAGCCTGGGCAATGGCAATGTCGGAGGGGACGGTCACGGGGGCTCCGAGGTTAGCAAAGCTGTCAGCTATCAGCTATCAGTGCCAGCGGGGACCGAAGACGCGCGCGGCGTTCGCACCGGTTGCGGTGATCAAGGCGTCGGGCGTAAGGTCTCGCACCTGCGCGACCCGCTCGGCCACGCAACGGACATACGCAGGCTCGTTGCGCGCGCCGCGGTGCGGCACGGGCGCGAGGTACGGGCCATCGGTTTCGATCAGTGTTCGATCCAGCGGGGTTTCCCGGATGGCATCGTCCAGGGTCCAATTCCGGAAGGTCACCATCCCGCTGAAGGACACATAGTGGCCCAGAGCTACCCCTGCCCGCAAGAGCCCGAGCCCACTGCTGAACGAATGGAGAATCGCGGTGACGCGGGAGTGATTGCGCAGGACGGCGATCACGTCTTCGTCCGCGTCCCGGGCATGGATCACCACCGGCTTGTCCGCGCTCGTCGCCAGCGCAAGCTGCTCCTCGAACGCGGCGCGCTGAACCGAGCGTGGGGAGTGGTCGTAGTGATAGTCGAGTCCCATCTCCCCGGCAGCAACGACGCCCGGGTTACGTAGCGCCTCCTTCAGCCATTGCGCATAGTCCGCGTTCCAGGCAGACGCCTCGTGCGGATGAAGGCCCGCCGTCGCCGCGAGGCGCGGCTCCCCCGCGGCCAGCTCGAGCGCGCGTTCAGCCGCGGGGCGCGACTCGCCGATCACCACCACGCCGGCGACACCCGCGGCCCAGGCCCGCTCGAGAACTGCGTCGCAGTCGGGCGCATAAGCGGGGTCGCCCAGGTGGCAGTGGGTGTCGATGAGCATGGGCAGGGACGCGATCCGCTATCCGCTATCCGCTGAAGAGGGCCGCCGCCGCAGCCCTAGCGGGTAGCGCTTAGCGGATAGCGGATAGCGAGCTTCACGCCCTCGCCTTCCGCGCCACGCCCGCCGGTGGAGGGGATATCGGCTTCGGGCTCGTGGTGCGGGCGCCCCGGACATCCGGACCGGGCCAGCGCTGCTCGATGGCCATGAGCACCGGCGAGGCGATATAGATGGAAGAGAACGTGCCCGTAAAGACGCCGAAGAACATGACGAGGGCAAACGGGCGGATCACTTCGCCACCGAAGATGGTGAGCGCGAGCAGAGTGGCCAGCGTGGTGCCATGGGTCAGCACGCTACGCGGCAACGTCTCGTTCACCGACCGGTTCAGGATCTCGGCGAAGGTCTCCTTTTTGTGCTTGCGCAGGTTTTCGCGAACCCGATCGAAGATGATGATCGTGTCGTTCAGCGAATAGCCCACCATCGAGAGCACGGCGCCGACCACAACCAGGCTCACCTCGAGCCGCATCACCGCGATGAAGGCGATGGTGGCGATGATATCGTGAGCGGTCGCGGTGACGGCCGCCAGGCCGAAGCGCCATTCGAACCGGTAGGCCAGGTACGCCAGCACCGCGAAGAACGACAGAAAGATGGCCAGGAACGCCTTCTGTCTGAGCTCCCCGCCGACTTTGGGACCCACGGCCTCGGTGCGCTGGATGCTGTAGTTGCCCTGCCCCAGCACGCCGTCCAGCGCGCGGCCTACCTCGGTGGCGGTGGCCTGGGTGTCGTTGGCGTCGGTACCCGCCTTGGCCACCCGGGCTCGAATCACGTACTCATTGGCCGAGCCGAACTGCTGGATTTCCGCGCCGTGAATGCCCTGCCGGTCGAGCGCGCTTCGCACTGCTCCCACATCGACCGCCTGTTTTGCAGTGATCTGAAGCAGGGTGCCGCCGGTGAACTCGATGCTGTAGTTCAAGCCCTTGACCAGGAGGAACAGCAGCCCGGGAAGGATGATCGCGGCCGTTATCGCGTACGCATACTTCCGTACGCCGATAAAGTCGTAGTTCGCGTTGGCAAAGAAACGGGTCATCGTCAGATGCTCAGGGTAGACATGGCCGGCCGGCGGTCCAGCCAGATGAGATAGAGGGTGCGAGTCACGAAGACGGCAGTGATCATGGAGGCGGCGATGCCCATGATCAGCGTTACCGCAAAGCCTTTCACGGGACCGGTGCCGAACTGGAAGAGAAAGAGGGCGGTAAGCACGGCGCTGACGTTGGAGTCGATGATGGCGTTCATCGCGTGCTTGAATCCCTCGTCCACGCTCAGCCGGATGGTCTTGCCGAGCAGCAGCTCTTCCCGTATGCGTTCGAAGATCAGCACGTTCGCGTCCACCGCGATGCCGATGGACAGCACCAACCCCGCCAGCCCCGGCAGCGTGAGGGTCGCACCGAGCGCCGCCAGGCCGCCGAAGGTGAACAGGATGTAGAGGCCGAGCGCGAGCACCGCGAGCACGCCGCTCAACCGGTAGTATCCGACCATGATGAGAATCACCAGGGCCGTGCCAACCAGGCCGGCGGTGATTCCCTTGCGGATCGAGTCGGCGCCAAGGCTGGCGCCGACCTGGCGCTCTTCGACGATCTTGAGCGGAATGGGCAACGCACCTGCCTTGAGGGTCAGGGCCAGGTCTTGCGCCTCCTGGAGTCCCTTGCCTCCCAGCGTGATCTGTCCGTTGCGCCCGATGCGGCTCTGGATCACCGGCGGCCGGCCTTGTACCCGGCCGTCGAGGATGATCGCCATGTAGTCACCGACGTGCTTGCCGGTCTCCTCCCCGAACTTCCTCCCTCCCGCACGATCGAGCTCGAAGGTAACGATCGGGCCGTTGGTCAGGGGGTCAAGCTGGGCACGGGCGTCTTCCAGATTGCTGCCGGTGACGATGCTCTTCTCGTCGAGGGCGTAGAGGTACCGGTAGGATTGCACCCCAACGCTAGTGGGGGTTGCCGCCCACCGCAGGGTGACCCCGCGCGGAAGCAGGCGATGAACCTCCACCAGATTGAGCAAGCTGTCCACCCGCGGGAACGCGGTCTCGGCGACCATGAACTCACCCGGTGTCTGCCCGCCGGCCACCTGAATCAGTGACTCGAGCACACCACCCGGCACGCTGGCGGTATCCGCTGCTTTCTCGGTGGTGTCGGCTCCCTTCGCCGTGCTGTCCCCGCCCTTGGTCCGAGCAGCTACTGCCTTGGTCGAGGTGTCCTTCCCCTTCCTGGTGGTGTCGGCCGCCTTCTTGGTGGTGTCGCCGGTCTTCTTGGCAGTGTCGGCGCCGAGCAGCTGCTCTACTGCGGACGGGCGCTTCGCGCCGCCGGTGTCGACTCCCTTCACGCCCAAAGCTCTAAGCGTCCGATCCATGCTCGGGAGTGCCTTTTCCAGTGCCCGCGTCTTGTCGGTGATCTTGAACTCGAGAAAGGCGCTGCGCTGGACGATCGCCTTGGCACGGGCGGGGTCGGTGATACCGGCCAGCTCGACGACGATCCGGCTGTCGCCCACCTTCTGAATGAGCGGCTCGGTTACCCCGAACTCGTCGATGCGCTTGCGCAGCACAGTAAGCGCCAGATCGATGTCCCGTTTGGGATCGGACGACACCTGCTTCGACTGGTCGAGCTCGAGGGCGAGGTGCATACCTCCCTGCAGGTCGAGGCCGCGCTTGATCGGTACCTGCTTGACCACGGTGTCGCGCATGACGCCGGTCTGGGGATCGCGCTCCCGGAGCGTGATACTGCGCGGCACCAGCGCGAAGATCGACCCGACCACCAGGAGGGCGATGATGATGGTGCGATTCCGAATCGAAGCGAACATCGTGAGTCCCGTTGCTTACGCGTGACTGGCGCGCTGGTGATCCAGCTCGGGTCGCTCGCCGCCAAGGACGGCCTCGGCCCGTGCCCGGTCGCGCGCCAACTGTTCCTGCAACTCGAGCGCCGACTCGAACCGCCGCACATCGCGCAGCCGTTCGACCCACTCGAGTCGCACCCATTCTCCGTACAGGTCGCCGTCGAAGCCGAAGAGGTGCGCCTCG
Organism: Gemmatimonadales bacterium; assembly: GCA_035495075.1. Lineage (GTDB taxonomy): Bacteria > Gemmatimonadota > Gemmatimonadetes > Gemmatimonadales > GWC2-71-9 > DASQPE01. The sequence goes on along the minus strand of DATJGL010000267.1, from coordinate 11,262 downwards.
ATCGAGCGCCGCGCATCTCCGAAGGTCGGCTTCGCCCCCTGATTCATCATCCCGCCCACTCGGCCGCCCCGCCACTCGACCCAGACCGCGTAGACGCCGTCGGGCGGAAGCAGCTTCTCCGCGGGCAGGTCGCCGAGGTTGATGGTCGGCACGCCCAACAGGCGGCCCCGTCGCTCCCCTTCGACCACACGACCCGTCATGCGGTAAGGCCGGCCGAGCAGCCGGGCCGCGGTACGCAGATCGCCTCCGGCAACGGCTCGCCGAATCCGCCCGCTTGAAATAGGCTCGCCACCCAGGTCCACCGGCGGCACGACGTCCACCGCAAAGCCGAGTTGGGAGCCGAGCCGCCGCAGAGTTTCGACGTCGCCACTGCGCCCGCGGCCGAAGCCATGATCGTAACCGAAGACCAGCTCGCGCATCTGGCAGCGCGCCAGCAGCACGCCGCGCACGAACTCCTCCGGCGACAGCTCCGCCAGGTGGTGATCGAACCGCAGGAAGTAGGCGTAGTCCACCGGCAACTGGGCCAGCATCTCCCGGCGCTCCGCGCCGGTCGTGAGCAGCGGCGGCGCGGCCTGCGGATTCACCACTGCGAGCGGATGAGGCTCGAACGTCACCAGCGCACTCGCCCGCCGCGCCGACTCGGCCCGGCGGGCTACCTCGGAAAGCACCGCCTGGTGTCCGAGGTGTACTCCGTCGAACGAGCCCACGGTCAGGACTGTCCCGTTCGGAAATCGAGGCAGCCGTGCGGGCGTGCCGGTGGGTGCGGTCTCGGTCACGGGCTCTCCAACACGACGACCGGCTTGAGCGAGTTACCCTCCGATCGGGCGACCGCCACCACACTGCCGTCACCCAACAGCACCACGTGCCCTTCGCAGGCGGCGCCTGCCGAATGAGATCGGTCGGGCACCGGTCGACCATGACGAACATCGACCCGAGCCCCTTCGTCGAGCTCGCATGTCGGCAAATGCGACAGGATACGCGTGAGAGGCACCAGCGGCGTTCCGGCGCTCAGCCGGTCGAGCGGCAGCGCTTCCTCCACGCGCAGCGTTCCGATCGCTTCGCGACGGAGCGCTGTCAGGTGCGCCCCCACGCTCAACCGGTCGCCGAGGTCTCGACCGAGAGCCCGCACATAGGTTCCGGCGGTCACCGACGCGCGGAAGGTCACCAGGGGTGACGCCCACTCGACCAGCGCGATCCGATGGACGGTGACCGGCACCTCTGCCAGCTCCACGTCGGCGCCCTGGCGCGCGAGTCGGTAGCTACGCCGGCCATCTACCTTCTTCGCCGAGTAGGCTGGCGGTCGCTGCATGCCGGCACCCTCGAGGCCACTCAGAGCTTGCCGGACTGCCGTCTCGTTGATCCCGCTGAGAGCGACGGGTTCGTTCAGCGGCTCGCCGGTGCGATCGTCGGTAGTCGTGCCGAAGCCCAGCCGCGCAGTCGCGAGATACGTCTTGTCCGTAGCCTCGACGAAGCGCGCCAATCGCGTTGCCCTGCCGAGAAGCACCACGAGCAGACCGGTTGCAAACGGATCCAGCGTCCCCGTGTGTCCCACGGCTCTGGTTCCGAGCGTCCTTCGCACCCGGGTCACCACGTCGTGAGACGTGAGACCTTCGGGCTTGTCCAGCAACAGCGCCCCGATCAGTCAGGCCCCCGCTTGATCTCACCCAGCAGCGCATCGATCCGGGCGGCATGCTCGAGACCCCGGTCGAGTTCGAAGTGAAGCTCCGGCACCGTGCGCGTGCTGAGCATGCGCGCTGCCTTGCTCCGCAGAAATCCGGCGGCGCTTCGCAAGCCTTCCACCGCCCGTTGGCGCTCCGGCTCGTCGCCCGGAACGGCTACGAGGACTCGGGCATGGCCGAGATCGGCGGTTACCCGGACGTCGGTGACCGTGACCAGTCGCACTCGGGGGTCGCGGATTTGGCCGCGCAGCAGGGCGTCGGTAACGACCTGCCGCACGGTCTCGGCTACCTGATCGGGTCGACGAGAAGGCGAGCGACGCGACTTCACCGGTACACCGTCACAGTATCCACGATGCGGACGCCGTCGGCGTCCTCCACCATGCGATCGGCGGAGCGAAGCGTCTCTTCCACTACGTCACGCGCGCTACCGACCGCCGCGCATGCGATCTCGGCACGTTGCCACAGATCCTGATTGTCCGTCTCAGCCACCGAGACGTTCAGCGTCCGGCGCAGGGTGGCCATCAGAGGCTTGAGCACGGACCGCTTCTCTTTGAGCGAATGACAGCCCTCGAAATGCAGCTCCCAGGTTCGCACGCCGATGAACATCGCGACAGCCGTTGGCCGTTCGCCTGACTAGTGGCTTCCAGCCGCTGCCTCTGGCTGCAAGGTCCGCTTCACCTCTTCCATCCGGAACGACTCGATCCGGTCACCGACCTTGACGTCGTTGAAGTTCTCGATGCCGATGCCGCACTCGAGTCCCTCGCGGACTTCGCGCACGTCGTCCTTGAAGCGCTTCAGGCTGGAGACGTTGCCCGTATAGACAACGGTGCCGTCGCGAATCACCCGCGCCTTGGCCGTGCGCTGGATGAGACCGCTCCGCACCGAACACCCGGCGATGGTCCCTACCTTGCTCACCTTGAACAACTGCAGGACCTCTGCGTCGCCCAGCACGGTTTCCTTCTCCTCGGGCTTGAGCAGGCCCTCCAGCGCATTGCGGACGTCCTCCACCGCCTCGTAGATGATGCGGTACGTGCGGACGTCCACCTGCTCTCGCTCGGCAGCCGAGCGGGCGTTGGAATCGGGCCGCACGTGGAAGCCGAGAATGATGGCGCCCGACGCCTTGGCGAGGAGCACATCGCTCTCGGTGATCGCGCCGACGCCGCGGTGCACCACGTCCACCCGGACTTCAGCGGTCGACAGCTGCGCCAGCGCGTCGGCCAGCGCTTCCGCCGGGCCGCCCTGGTCCGCCTTAATGATGATGCGCAGGTTCGAAACTTCGCCTTCCTTGAGCGCGCGGCTGATGTCTTCCAGCGTGCCGCCCCGCTGGCTGCGCCGGTTCTGCGCCTCTCGCTCGAGCCGCTGCCGCTTCTGGGCGATCTCGCGGGCCTCTACCGCGTCGGTTACCACTGCGAAGGAATCGCCCGCCGACGGCACACCCTCGAAACCCAGGACCTGCACCGGGATCGACGGGCCGGCTTCCTTGACCGTCTTGCCGCGCTCGTCGTAGAGGGCCCGCACCCGGCCCGAGAACTTGCCGCAAATGAAGTTGTCGCCCACGCGGAGCGTGCCCCGCTGGACCAGCACTGTAGCCAGCGGTCCCTTGCCCGGGTCGAGCGTTGCCTCGAGCACTGTTCCGTGGGCCGGCGCGCCGGGGTTGGCCTTGAGATCGAGCAACTCCGACTGCAGGAGGATCTGCTCGAGCAGGTGGTCGATGCCGGTCCCCTTCTTGGCGGAGATCGGCGCCGACAGCACGTTCCCGCCAAACTCTTCCAGCACGACGTTGTGCTGCAGAAGATCGCGCTTGACCTTGTCCACGTTCGCGGCGGGGAGATCGATCTTGTTGATGGCGACGATCATCGGGACGCCGGCGTTCTTGGCGTGGCTGATTGCCTCGATGGTCTGCGGCATGACCTGGTCGTCGGCCGCGACTACCAGGACGACGATGTCAGTGACCTGAGCGCCCCGGGCGCGCATAGCGGTGAAGGCCTGGTGACCGGGAGTGTCCAGGAAGGTGATCGCTTTACCGTCGGCCAGGGTCACGTGATAAGCGCCGATATGCTGGGTGATTCCGCCGGCCTCGCCCGCCACCACGTTGGTCTTGCGGATATGGTCGAGCAGGGACGTCTTGCCGTGGTCCACGTGGCCCATGATCGTGACCACCGGCGGCCGGCCAACGAGCGTCTCGGGCTCGTCCGGCTCCTCCACCGCCGCTTCCGCAGCGTACTCTTCCTCGCGTACGGCCTGGAAGCCGAATTCGGAGGCAATCAGCTCGATCTGATCGAAATCGAGCCGCTGGTTCACCGTCACCATCATGCCCAGCTCCTTGAAGGCAAACTGGACGATCTGGGTCGAGGGGACCTTCATCGCCTCCGCCAGCTCCGACACTGAGATGTACTCATTGACCCGGATGCGGGTCTTTTCCTTTTCCCGCTCCTCCGCCAACCGGCCGGCAACCTGCTCCCGATAGGAAGGCTCGTCCGAGCGCCGCGCGCCCTTCCGGCCGGCAGGTCCGCCTTTGATGTTCTGGAGCGTTCGCAGAATGTTGGCTTGCACGGCCTCCTGATCCACCATCGAGCGCTTGCCCTTCTTGCCCTTCTTGCGGCCCCCGCCCTTCTCGGCGTCGGGTCCGAATTGACGGGCTGGTGCGCTGCGGTCAGGCGCGCGCGGAGGCGCGGCCGGGCCGCTGCTGCTGAAGACAGGCTTGGGGCGCGATGGGTAACTCCCGCCTCCGCGCGGCATGCCGCCAGCAGGCGCGGGCCGTTGAATACGCGGCGGAATGAACGGCGTGCGTGGCGCGGCGGGCGCGACTTCGGGCACTCCAGCCGCAGGTGGCTCAGCGACGGTGGTTCCGACCTCTTCCTCCGAATCGCTGGAGGGCGGTGGCAAGTCCTTGAAGAGGGCCCGGGCGCGCTCCTCGAGTGACTGGACGGGCTGGGGTTCGGGTTCGTGCACGATGGGACGCTCGAGCTCGAGCGCAGCGAGCTCCGCGGCCCGCTCGGCCTCATGCTGGGCTTCGACCTGGGCCACCTCGGCGGCCGTGCGCCGCCGCTTGGTGGGCCTCGCTTCAGAGGCAACCGGGACCGGCTCCGCGACCTTTGCCGCAGCCTTTCGGCGGCCCTTCTTGGGCGCCGCCTCTTCCGCCTGCTTCCGCTTTTCCCGTTCCCAGCGCACCCGCACCGCGGAGACTTGATCGTTCTCCAGGGACGACAGGTGGCTCCGGACGAAGATGTTCATCTCCTTGAGGAGACCAAGGAGTTGCTCCGGGGGGATCCCGAACTCCGCCGCGAGGTCGTGCACTCTCGTCTTAACCACTCAATCCTCCATCCCTTCACGCTGGGGCGTGGTTCGCAGGATCCCTTCCGCGAGCCCGCGATCTCGCACGCCCACCGCCATCACCGGCGGACGGCCCAACCGCGCGCCGATTGCCGCCGCATCGGGGCCCGCCACCAGGGGGACCCGCCGGCCCGCAGCCAGCCGGACTACCCTATCCACTGCTCGCGGACTCGCATCGCCCGCGAGCACGACGCACCGGACCGTGCCGCCCTGTAGTTCTTTTCTCACCGCATCGACGCCCACCACCACCAGTCCACCCCGCATGCCAAGCCCGAGCAGGCCAAGCAACCGGCTCATGGCCGTGGGCGAGCTTCCTCTGCGCTGTCTTCGTCCGTCAGCTCCGCCAGGAACGCGAGCAGCTGATCCGTGGTCTCCTGGGTCATGCCAGGGATCTTGGCGATGTCTTCACGATCGAGGTCGAGGACATCGCTCAGCATCCGGTAGCCGGCGCCGTTGAGCAGGGCGATGAGCTCCGGCGAGAGGCCCTTGAGCTCAGTCAGCGGCACGTGCGACACGACTTCTTCCTCGGTCGGCAGCGGCGCGAACAACGGCCCCTCTCCGCCGCGCTCCAGCCACTCGCGACTGGAGTAGAGGTCGATCTTCCATCCGGTGAGCTCGGAGGCCAGTCGCACGTTCTGGCCGTTCCGGCCGATGGCGAGTGACAACTGGTCTTCGTCAACCACGGCCTGAATCGTCTTGCTCTCGGGGTCCGAGAAGACCTTGGCGACCCGTGCCGGCGCGAGCGCCAATCGGGCGAACCGCTCCGGATCCGGCGACCACGGCACGATGTCGATGCGCTCGCCACCGAGCTCGTTCACCACCGCCTGCACCCGCGAGCCCTTGAGGCCGACGCACGCGCCCACCGGATCGATTGCATCGTCGCGGGAGATCACGGCCACCTTGGTGCGGCTTCCGACTTCGCGGGCAATGGCGCGGATCTCGACGATCTGCTGCTGAATCTCGGGGACCTCGAGCTTGAAGAGGGCCTTCACGAACAGCGGATCGCCTCGGGAAAGAATGAGCCGCGGACCCTTGGGGGTTTCTTCCAGGCGCTTGAGCACGGCGCGCACCGTGTCGCCCTGGTGAAAGTGCTCCCGATGGTTCTGCTCCCGATAGGGGATGATTGCCTCGGCCTCGCGAAACTTGTTCAGCATGATCACCAGCTTGCCACGCTCGATCTGCTGCACCTCTCCCGAGAGGAGCTCGCCGACCTTGTTGGCGAACTCGTCGCGGATCCGGGCCCGTTCGCCCTCACGCACGCGCTGGATGATGCGTTGCTTCGCCGCCTGGACCGCGAGCCGGCCGAATTCGGCGAAGGGAACCTCCTCTTCCAGCATGTCACCGACCTGGAAGTCGGGGTCTTCGTAGCGGGCCTCCTCCAACGGGATCTGCCAACTGGCGTCCTCGACTGTCTCCACCACCTGTCGCAGGCGCGTAATACGGATGGTTCCCTGCATCTCGTCGACGCTCAGCTCGAACTTCACGTTGGGTCCGAACTTTCGGACCAGCGCGGCCTGAATTCCGTCGCGCAGCAATTCGAGCAGATCGGATCGCTCGAGTTGCTTGGTCGCCGTCAGCTCGCGGAACGCCGCCAACATTTCGGGAGAACTCGCCATGCCTTACTCCGGTCCATGGGCGCGCGCTGGCGCCCGTGCAATCGCGTCCTACTGTTGCCCTGATCCGCCCCCGCCCCCGCCCCTGCCCGGCCTGGTCCCGCGTTGACGCAGTTCGGCGCTCCAATCCACCGCCAGGTGCGCCTCCCGGATCTGGTCCAGCGCCAGGGTCCGTTCCTCGCCGTCAGGCAGGCGCACAACCACGTGCGCCTCGTCGGGGACCGCCACGATTTCGACGGCGGGCCGCCCTTCGAGCGCTTGCGTGCGCACCTGGGCGCGGTGTCCCACGAAGCGCCGCCAATCAGCCGGCCAGCGGAGTGGGCGCTCGATGCCGGGGGACGATACCTCCAGCACGTACCGCGGCCCCACCAGCCCCTTGGACTCGAGGACACGCTCGAGAGAGCGACTGATTGCCGCGCAGTCCTCTGCCGTCACCCCGTACCCGGGACGGCTGTCCGGACGATCTACCCGTAACTGGAGAATGGGGCGCTCCAGGGTCCCGGTGCGCCGAAGGTCGGCCAGATCGAACCCAAGGCGTTCGACGTGCTCGCGAATGAGTGACAGAAGCGCGGCGTCGAGAACCATCGGCTCGCGGAAAAAAAATGTGGGGGAACTCCCCCACATCATCACAACGGTCCGTGAAGACCGTCCGGGACAGCACGCCAAAACTACTGGGGGGAAGACAACTCGTCAATGCGAGAAATAGCTGCAAAATCGACGGGGTCAAGCCGGGGTTTTGGGGATGCCAAGATAGGCGACCATCCGGCCATCCGATCCCCGGCTCGCACGGTGGCTGAAGAAGCGCGAACAGTCGTGGGCGGAGCACCACGTTGAGCTGCTGACCTCTCCGACACCCAGATCTGCTGCCTGGTCGGCCAAACGCGCGCGCAAGTCGAGGTGCCACGGTCCGGGCCCGTTCACTGCCGAGCCGCATGCTTTCACCACCTCATCTCCTACTTCATAGCACTCACCACAAATACCTACACCGCAATGCATTACGATGTCAGCTGGAGAAATGCCTGCGACCTTGCCGAAGGCCTCGACGCCGCGCCGAACAATTCCCGCCGCCGTGCCTCTCCAACCGGCGTGGAGTAACCCGATCCCGCGGTGGCCGGAATCCACGAGATAGATAGGTATGCAATCGGCGACGGTCACCATGAGCATCGCACCGGGCGTCTCGGTAAGGTGCCCATCGAGCCCGTCCAGGATGGTCCATCCCCGACTCGCCTCGTGCCAGCGAACCTCCGGCCCGTGGACCTGGTGGGCCATGACGAACCCGTCGAAGCCGGGCTCCGCCGAGCGGAAGGCGCGCCAGCGGCCCATCACCTTGCCTACCGGCTCGTCAGTCCAAAGGCCGAGATCGAAGTCTTCCTCCCCCGGCGCGCCTCGGCCGGTGATGCCGGCGACTACGCCGAAGCGCTCGCGCCAGCCGGGGATTTCGAAGCGGGGAACGGAACCGGGGAGCGGAGTTTCGGCGACCAGGCTGCCGTCAATCATCCAACCGCTCAATGTCCGCGCCGAGTCCCCGCAGCCGCTCATCGATCCGCTCGTAGCCGCGCTCGATCTGGCCCACGTTGTGAATGGTGCTGGTCCCGTCGGCCGCGAGGGCGGCAAGCAGCATCGCCATGCCGGCCCGGATGTCGGGCGACTCGACCGTGCCGCCCTTGAGCCGGGCAGGTCCGGAGATCACGGCGCGGTGAGGATCGCACAGCACGATCTGGGCGCCCATGCTGATGAGTTTGTCCACGAAGAAGAGCCGCGACTCGAACATCTTCTCGAACACGAGCAGCATGCCGGCGCATTGGGTTGCGGCCACAATGGTGGTCGACATGAGATCGGCCGGGAACGCGGGCCAGGGGCCGTCTTCCAGTTTGGGGACATGACCGCCCAGGTCCGGCCGGACCCGCCGCTCCTGGCCCGCGTCTACGATGAGCCGCGCCCCGTCCACGCGGGGGCGGATTCCCAGGCGGTCGAACCCCAGCAGTGTGCTCCGCAAGTCTTCGGACCGCACCCCGTCGATGATGACCTCGCCGTTTGTGACGGCCGCCAGTCCCACGAAGCTACCGATCTCGATATGATCGGGACCAATGGTGTACGCGGCGCCGTGCAAGGGACGGCCGCCCTCGATCGTGTACACGTTGGTGCCGATTCCCTCGATGGACGCGCCCAGGCTCACCAGAAACCTGGCCAGATCCTGGACGTGCGGCTCGCTCGCGGCGTTCCGCAGCGTAGTGCGCCCGCGCGCGGCGACCGCCGCCATCAGAGCGTTCTCGGTGCCGGTGACGCTGGGCTCGTCGAGGAAGATGTCGCCGCCGGTGAGCGTTTTCGCTTCGAGTTCGTATCGGTCGCCGACCGTAACCGATGCGCCGAGGTGTTCCAGGGCGAGGAAGTGGGTGTCCACCCGCCGGCGCCCGATCACGTCGCCGCCGGGCGGCGGCAATGCCACCTGCCCAAACCTCGCGAGGAGCGGGCCGGCAAGGAGAATGGAAGCGCGAATCCGAGCGCAGAGCTGGACGTCGAGCGGCTTGAGTCGCGCGCCCCCCGTGTCCACGCGCACCGCGTTCGGACCGGTCCACTCCACCGTTGCGCCGAGGTCGGCGAGCAGAGCGAGCATGGTCTCGACGTCGCGAATGCGTGGCACGTTGGCCAGCTCGACGGGGCCATCGGCGAGCAGCGTCGCGGCGAGAATCGGCAGCGCGGCGTTCTTGTTGCCCGCGGGGCGGACGCTTCCCTTGAGGGTGCGACCTCCGCGAACGCGAAAGCGTAAAGGCATGGCCAAAGCTGGACGCGCCTCCAGGAGGCGTCAAGCGCATCAGCGCATTACCTTACCAGTCCATCACGGGTGGGGGACGCTTCGCGTATGCTGCTGATGCTCGCGCTGTGGCAAACCACCGCCGGGCCGGCCTGGATCGGCCCGACCGTAGCGCTGTCGCTCGCTGTAATCGCTCTGTCGTTCATCGCAATCGCCGTCGCCACCATCATGGTAATGGCCCGACTGGTCAAGCCGATCGAGGCGGTGGCCAAGGTGGTGAAGGATCTCGAGGACGACCTCGCCGTCGCGATCAAGGGCGTTCGACAGCTCACCGACCAGACTCATGACCTGCTTTCGCTCGTGCGACAAGAGGCAGGCGCGTTCGTACAAACCGGTCAGCGACTGCGGCGGCAGGTGATCAAGGGCGCCGAGCGAATACGGACCAGAATGGAAGACCTGGAGACTCTGTACGATGTCGTGCACGAGGAGGTCGAAGATACGGCGCTGGACGTCGCTGCCGTTCTGCGGTCGGTGCGCCGGGGCAACGGCGTGTTGAGCAGGATTCGGCGGCTTCTGGTGCCCGGGCGGCGATGAGCGGCCGGCGCCTGGCCGCGGCGTTGTTCGTGCTCGTCGTCGGCGCCCTAGTGTTTCCGGGCGAGACGCACGCGTGGACCCCCGGCACCCACATCTATCTGGGCGAATCGGTGCTGGCCAACCTGCGGCTGCTGCCCCCTGCCGTCGCCGATCTGCTGCGGGCCTTTCCCTTCGACTTTCTCTACGGCAACATCGCCGCCGACTCATCCATCGCGAAGAGATACGCTCCGGTGGGGCGGCATTGCCACTTCTGGCACGTCGGCCAGGAGATCCTGGATCTCGCGCCGAGCGACGGGCTACGGGCCTTCGGGCTGGGATACCTCGCCCATCTTGCAGCCGACACCATCGCCCACAACTACTTCGTGCCGCGCCAGCTCATGATCACCAGCAGCACGGCCTCGTTCGGGCATTCCTATTGGGAGACACGGGTAGAGCTGCACCTGGGCGACGCGTACGCGAAGGCGGCCAAGGACGTGATCCTGCTGGACCACGGGCAGGCCGACCGCCATCTCGACCGGATCATCTCACCAACCATCTTTAGCGTTCGCACGAATCGCCGGTTGTTCCGGGGGATGGTCCGCCTCACCGAGACTGACAGTTGGCAGCGAGCGGCACAAGCCGCCCGGGAAGTGAGTCGCTGGAACCTGCACGACGACGACGTGGAGCAGCACCTCGGGCTCGCGTTCGACTACGTGATCGAGGTGCTGGCGGATCGCAAGCCGAGAGCGCGCCATCTGGATCCCTCCGGCGAGGTGCCGCTTACGACTGCGAAGCGCAGACGGCGGGAGGCCATCCGTGACGCGGGCCGTCGCAACCGGGCTCGGCTGGTGGAGCTCGCGCAGGACGCATTCGGGCTGCCGGAGCAGAAGCTGCTCTACTGGCCCAAGTTGGACGAGCGCCTGCCTTGGCGACAACCGGCGAGTGCCTCGCCAATTCTTCGGCTGCGGGCAGCCTCCCACGGGTGAGCCGAACGAGCGGGACCTCGGCGCTCCGGTGTTGTTGGCTCCTCCTGCTGCTCGTCGTTCCCCCGCTCGCGGCGCAATCCTCTTCTCCACTTGAAATCACGACTCGGCCGGCCCACCTCACTCGTGGCACCATAGGGTCGATCGTCGTTCGCGCCGCCGCCGGTGCGCCCAGGTTGGCGGCCCTGGCCGGACGCGCTGAGGGCGAGCCGCTTCATTTTCATGCCGTGCGGGACGGGTTTGCGGCGCTCATCGGCACGACGCTCGAGGGCGGGGACTCGGTGGTGATCACGCTGATGCCGGTGCGGCCTGGCGGCGAACGGGACAGC
>DATJGL010000266.1:0-3485 GCA_035495075.1 Gemmatimonadales bacterium | reverse complement strand
CCCGTGCTCGGCTGCGATGTGTGGGAGCACGCCTACTACCTCAAGTACCAGAACCGTCGCCCGGACTACGTGAGCGCGTGGTGGAACGTGGTCAACTGGAGCGAGGTGGGAAAGCGGTTCGACAAGAAGTAGCGCCGAGGGTGCGAGAAGTGAGGAGGACCCTTCCTTCTCACTTCTCGCGGCTTTCCGGGGCACTCTCACTCCTCATCTTTTCGATTGAGTCTTTATGCCTTCCTTGCCTGCTGTTGGTTCTGCCGCTCCCGACTTCAGTCTTCCCTCGACCTCGGGAACCGACGTCTCGCTCTCCGGCCTCCGGGGCAAGAATGTGCTGCTTGCCTTTTTCCCACTCGCGTTCACCAGTGTCTGCACCAAGGAAATGAGCGAGTTCTCGACCGACTACGGGCAGTTCCGGGCCGCCGATACCGAGGTACTGCCGATCAGCGTCGATTCCATCCCGACTCTCAAGGAGTTCAAGGCGAAGGAGCGGCTCACGGTAGATCTCTTGAGCGACTTCAAGCGTGAGGTGAGCAGAAAGTACGGCACGCTGCTGGAGGACAAGTTCTTTTCCAACCGTGCATACATCCTGATCGACAAGCAGGGCGTGGTGCGGTGGACCTTTGCCGAGAGCTCGACGGGAAACCGGAGGGAGAATGCAGAGCTGTTGACCCAGCTTGAGAAACTGCGTGAACGGTAAACGGTAAACGGGAGGCTCCCGACCCACGGCGCCCCTGTTCACCGTTTACCGTTCACCGTTCACGCAGTTCCAGACCCTCACCTCACATCTCGATATCTTTAGGTTCATCGGAAACCCAAGGAGCCCCATGTTCCGCCTGCGCCCCGCGACGGTCGCGTGCGCGCTGGTCCTGGCCGCGTGCCGCATCGAGGACCACACTCCCACCGGGTCCCGAAGCGACGATGAGGCGATTCAACACGTACTCACCGCCTACACGCTGGGTCTCGCTGCGCGGGACTGGCCTGCGATCCGGGGCCTGTTTTGGGGCGATGCAACCTACGAGATGACGCTCCCAACCCGGAATCTCGTTCTTCCGATCGATTCGGCCCGTCCCAGGCTGCTGCCGCCAGGGGAACCCGGTGACGGCCGCACCTTCGATGTTCGGGTCCTTCGGACAGACACGAGGCAGGAGGGAGATCTGGCTGCCTCCTGGCTCGTGAGCCGCCGCACGCTGACCTCGCCCGCCGGGGTGCTGCTCGAGTCGGACTGGACCGAGCACGTCACTCTGCGACGCCTCGGCGGCGAGTGGCGTATTCTGTCGATCGCGCTCGCGGGCCCACGTCGCCGCTCGTGACCTCTTTCTCCGCGCCCGACCCACTTCCCCCCAGGGATCCGCATCTCGCTCTGCTGGGAACGGTTGCCAGGCTGCTCAACGGCAATCTCGGCTTTGACGAAGCCATCTCTCAGGTTTCGGAGGCGATGCGTCTGGGTCTTCCAGCCGAGCAAGTGGCGCTCTGGCTGCGGGAACCGACCGGCACAGCATTTCGCGCCGTGAGCTCTCCGCGATCGGACGCGGCGCCGGTGGCTTCGCTCGAGCAGCTGATGGCGGTCTCGGACGGCACCGTTCGGGTCCCGCTCGTGCAGGAAGGCCATTGGGTCGGGCTCATCGAGGCGACGGGGGGGCACCTCGACGGCGCAGTCCTCGGCGTCCTGGCGGACATGCTCGCGCCCTTCGTGGCCTCCGCCGAGCTGTCGGCCGATCTGGCGCACGAGGTCGCGATTCAGTCCCGCGAGATTGAAGAGCAGCGCCGCTTCATCAGCCTCGTCATGGACAGTCTTCCGGTCGGACTTTACGTCGTGGACCGGGAGTATCGGATTCAGGCCTGGAACCGAAAACGGGAAACTGGTACCCAGGGAGTGCGCCGGGACGAGGTGGTCGGCCGCGCCGTCTTCGACGTGTTGAGCCGCCAGCCGCGGGATCGGTTGCGGGCAGCCTTCGACCGGGTCTTCGATACCGGCGAGCTGTCGCAGGAGGAGATAGACGTGGGCCTGGGGGACGAGCAGCGGACCTATCGGATCACGCGGATCCCCATGCGGCTCGAGGGCGACGCCATCACGCACGTGATCACGGTCGGTGAGGACGTGACCGAGCAGCGGCTGAGCGAACGGCGAATCCTCCAGAGCGAGAAGCTCGCTGCAATCGGCCATCTGGCGGCCGGGGTCATGCACGAGATCAACAACCCGCTCGCCACGATCGGTGCATGCGTCGCCGCGATGGAAGGGCGACTTCCCGAGCTGTCCGGCTCGGCCGTCGGCCCGGTGCGCGACTACCTCCAGATCGTGGACAAGGAAGTGGAGCGCTGCACCCAGATCGTCAACGGCTTGCTCGACTTCAGTCGGCCGAAGGGCAAGGCCAAGCAGTCGGTCCAGCTGAACGCCGTGGTAGAGGATGCGCTTTTTCTGCTCAAGCACCACCAGCGGTTCGGGCAGCTCGTGCTGACCCGGGACCTCGATGCCAGGCCGCTTCTTACGGTGGGGAACGCCGAGCAGCTGATACAGGTGCTGATGGCGCTGCTGCTCAATGCCGTGGATGCGATGGAGCAGGGGGGCCGGCTCACCGTGCGTACCGGCCGAAGCCGGACGCGGGCCGACGAGATCTACGTCGAGGTGGAAGACACCGGCGTCGGCATCGCGCGGTCGCAGCAGCTGCTCATCTTCGAGCCCTTTTTCACCACCAAGCCACCCGGAAAGGGGACCGGTCTCGGTCTTTCGATCAGTTACGGGATTGTGCAGGAGCACGGGGGGCGCATCGAGGTCGAGAGCCAGCCGGGGGAAGGTGCCTGCTTCCGAGTCGTGTTGCCCGCCTCCACCGAGACAAGAGCGGAGCGATAGGCAGGGGAGGGCCGAGCCGGTTGAAGATTCTGGTCATCGAGGACGACCGCACCGTAGGTCAGTACGTGAAACGAGGGCTCGACGAGCACCTCTATCACGCCGATCTGGTCGACAATGGACTCGAAGGTCTGCGGCTCGCTTCAGGCGCGCAGTACGACCTGGTCGTGCTCGACCTGAGGCTGCCGGGAATGACGGGTCTCGAGGTCCTGCGCACGCTGCGCGACCGTGGGGTCACCACGCCCATCCTGGTGCTCACCGCCCAGGACGCCGTGGATTGGAAGGTTCAGGCGCTTCGCACGGGCGCCGACGATTACGTCACCAAGCCGTTCGCCTTCGAAGAACTTCTCGCCCGAGTGGAGGCGCTCGGTCGCCGGCCCAAGGAGCTGCGCACACCGGTCCTGCGCGTGGCGGATCTCGAGCTCGATACGGCCACGCGGGAAGTGCGCCGGTCGGGCCAGCCGATCGAGCTCACTCCCAAGGAGTATGCCGTCCTCGAGTACCTCATGCGGCATCCCGGCCGGGTCATGTCTCGAACCTTGATCACCGAATACGCCTGGGACTATCACTTCGATCCCGGGACCAACATCGTCGACGTCGTGATCAACCGGCTCCGCAAGAAGGTGGACTCGGGCCACGCCGA
>DATJGL010000265.1:0-2287 GCA_035495075.1 Gemmatimonadales bacterium | reverse complement strand
GGCGCACGACGGCGAGTCCGCGCTGAAACTCATTCAAGCGCGCACCGAGCCGTTTGATTTGGTCCTGACCGACCTCTCGATGCCGCAAATCGACGGGCGTCAGCTCTCCGAAACGCTGAGACGGTATCGGCCGAGCGTCGCCGTCCTCTGCATGTCCGCCGATCCCGACGCCGTACCGTATATCGAGACGTCGGATACTCCCGTCCGAGTGCTGCTCAAGCCATTCACCGCTGACGACCTATACCACGCGGTGCGGGACGCCATCAGCCGCGCCACCGATCTGGCGGCTGTCGCTGAGGCAGAGATTGTGCGGGCACACGCCGGGTTGAGCAAGCTCGCGTTAGCACTTGAAGCGAGTCGTACGGTGCGGGTGCAGACGATAGATCTGGTCGTCGCTGCCCGGGAGCTGCGGCGGGCGGTCGGACCAAGCTGATGGCCGGTGGCGTGCGCGGCGGTTCTGCGGTCGGCGTGGCGCGCCTTCACCCTCCTGACCATCTCGCACAGTTGATGGAGTGACTCAGCGCCCCCGGCCTCGACGCTGCGCCGGTCATGCGCAGTGTCGCTAGACCAGGACCCGGAGCAGGATGAGCACCGTCTGGATCAACAGTCGAGCTCTACGGTTGCTAGGGTCAGGTGTGTTGGCTCTCGCTCTGACGACGTTCGTGTCGGGGCTCTGGGCGGTACTGCTCCTTACGAATCTCCGGACCAGCCCGACTATCCCATGGG
The DNA here is from genome assembly GCA_035495075.1 of Gemmatimonadales bacterium. Lineage (GTDB taxonomy): Bacteria > Gemmatimonadota > Gemmatimonadetes > Gemmatimonadales > GWC2-71-9 > DASQPE01. Next base: position 1,561 of record DATJGL010000265.1, on the reverse strand, counting down.
CCGTCGTCGTAATGGCCCTTCTTCTGTGGCTCATGTGGCAGTACGCGGGTGGCCGATGGTGGCCGCGTAAGACGTCACACGCGCGACGTGCCTACCTGCGGGCGAGTCCTGTCAGCGTTCGGGCCTTTACATGGGCCCTCGTGGCGGGGGCGTTCTCCCTCGTGGCCCTGACAGGGGTCTGGATTGTCCTGTTTCAGTCAGGGCTGATGCGCGGCAACAGGCTCCCGGAGTACTCGCGGTTTCCAGTGTTCACCGTGGTACCTGTGTTGGTGATGGCATCGCTAGTTGGAGCCCTCGCCGAGGAGGGTAGTTTCCGAGGCTATTTCCAGGTCATGCTGGAACGGGAGTTTTCCGCGCCCGCCGCGATCACCATAACGGCCCTTGTGATTGCGCCGGGGCACGGCATGACGCAGGGTTTCGCATGGCCTACGTTCCTGTTCTACCTCTTAGTAGACACGATGCTCGGTGTGACCGCGTACCTTTGTAACTCGGTATGGCCGGGGGTGGTCGTTCACGCCGTCGGGCTGCTGGTCTTCTTCACCCTCGTGTGGCCTTCCGACTCGATGCGGCCATTGGCTGGGGACGCCGTGAGAGATGGGTGGTTCTGGGTCCATGCTGCCCAGGCGGCTGTCTTCTCCGTGCTGGCGATTCTGGCATTTCGACGGTTGGCGAGTGTGACAAAGAACAGGGTTGCCGAGCTGGTGGTCTACTGATGCGCGATGCGTTCACAGGCGGGAACTTGATCTAAGGCTCGCCGCCCTACGGGTCAGGAGGGTTTCCATGAGATCCTATCTGATGGTCTCTCGGAGTCTGTTCGCGCTTATCGCTCTGTTCCACCTGATCAGACTATTTACCCATTGGTCGGCTGTAATCGGCGGGTGGACCGCTCCGCTCTGGGTCTCTGGGCTCGGGTTCGTTGTGGCCGGCGCACTCAGTGTCTGGGCCGCTCAACTCTCCAGGCGCCTGCCTCGGAACGCATAGACGCGCCTCCCAGAGCGCGTGCCGTTTCTGGCCGCGTCGCTTTCAGCCGACGGGCGGCACTGGCGACGCTCGCCGGTAACGGCTGCTCGACTGGCGGCGATGTCGACCTCCATGCAGATTCCAGCAACTTCCGCCGCATTCCCTTGGCCGACCTCGCTACCCCCCTGGCTGCCGCCTTACGCGACCGCTACACGCTTGAGCGCGAGCTCGGACGTGGGGGAATGGCCACGGTGTACCTCGCCCAGGATCTCAGGCACGACCGCCCCGTCGCCCTCAAGGTCCTCATGCCCGAGCTCGCTGCCAGCCTTGGCGCCGAGCGCTTCCAACGGGAGATCAAGCTCGCCGCCCGGCTCCAGCATCCCCACATCTTGACCGTGCTCGACTCCGGCGAGGCTGCCGGTCAGCTCTGGTTCACCATGCCGTACGTCGAGGGCGAGTCGCTCCGTGACCGGCTGCGGCGGGAGCGGCAGCTCCCGGTGGAGGACGCGCTTCGGATCACGCGGGAAGCAGCCCAGGCCCTCCAGTACGCCCACGAGCACGGGGTGGTGCACCGGGACATCAAGCCGGAGAATCTGCTGCT
>DATJGL010000264.1:0-2243 GCA_035495075.1 Gemmatimonadales bacterium | reverse complement strand
CTCGCGCTCGCCGCGCACGCCCGTCGACGATTCGACGGACGGCTGGTGCTCGCCGGCGGGCTGCGCCCGGACACGGTGGCCCAAGCCGTGGGGCTCGTGAGGCCGGATGCAGTCGATGTAAGTTCCGGGGTGGAAATCCTGCCTGGCATCAAGGATTCGCAAAAGATCGAGCAGTTCGTGGAGGCTGTCCGTGGCCTTAGCCCTGTCGCCTGAGCGCGCCGTGCACGGCCGGTTCGGTCCCTACGGGGGTCGGTACGTACCGGAGACATTGATCGCCGCGCTGGACGAGCTGGCCAGGCTCTACGACAGCGTGCGGACGGATGCCTCGTTCTGGGGTGAATTCGACGCCATTCTGCGCGACTACGTCGGTCGTCCGACGCCGGTCACGCACGCGGAGCACCTGAGCGCTGACGTTGGCACCACGGTTCTGTTCAAGCGGGAGGACCTGAATCACACCGGCGCCCACAAGATCAACAACGCGGTCGGCCAGGCCTTGCTCGCGCGGCGCATGGGCAAGCGCCGGATCATCGCCGAGACCGGCGCCGGGCAGCACGGGGTCGCAACGGCGACGGTCTGCGCCCGCTTTGGACTCGAGTGCGTGGTGTACATGGGTGCGGAAGACGTAGAGCGGCAGGCGCTCAACGTGTACCGCATGCGGCTGCTGGGGGCGACAGTGGTTCCGGTCGAGTCCGGAACCCGAACGCTCAAGGACGCCACCAACGAGGCGCTGCGCGATTGGGTGACCAGCGTGCCGACGACGCACTACATCATCGGCTCCGTTGTGGGACCCGATCCGTATCCGCGGATGGTGCGCGACTTCCAATCGGTGATCGGGCGAGAAGCTCGGGACCAGGTGTTGGAGCGATGCGGCCGGCTGCCCCGCACCATCGTCGCCTGCGTGGGCGGCGGGTCAAACGCGATGGGAATGTTCGCGGGATTCCTGGAGGACGCTGCGGTCGAACTGGTCGGGGTCGAGGGCGCCGGCGAGGGCATCGCGAGCGGGCGCCACAGCGCCACGCTGGGCGCCGGGCGACCCGGCGTGCTCCACGGCAGCCTGAGCTACCTGTTGCAGGACGCGGACGGTCAGGTCGCGCCGGCTCACTCGGTGTCTGCCGGACTCGACTACCCAGGCGTGGGGCCGGAGCACAGCTGGCTGCGTGATACGGGCCGGGTGCGCTACGAGAGCGTAACGGACGCTGAGGCCCTCGCAGCGTTTCAACGAACCTCACGACTCGAGGGGATCATTCCCGCGCTCGAGACGGCGCACGCGTTGGCCTGGGTTTCCCGATCCAAAGGCCGTTGGAAGGCGGATGAGTTGGTGCTGGTGTGTCTGAGCGGGCGGGGGGATAAGGATGTCGCTCATGCCGCCGCGCTGCTGGGGTCGGCCGAATGACCGCAGGCGCCCCTTCGCCCGCGCTGCTCCTGCCCAGCCAGGTCGCGGAGCTGCTCCAGACTGTGGTGAAGGGCCTGCGGGCATTCCAGATGTATCTCCCCAACAACCCGGTCCACCAGCGCGCTGCCGTGAACGTCAAGAACGGGTTCGGCCCGATCTGGAGCGCGGTTGACGAGCTGACGCTGGCGGTGGGTGAGACCGAGCTCCGGTGGGAAGAAGAGGTCGTCTACAGCCAGCTGAACAAGAACGAATGTCTGGCCTGGATGCTGTACAAGGACGGGATGCGGGTTTTGACCATCCGGAAGGGTGCCGAGGAGGACGAGGTCATCCGGTTCCTCGAGCTGCTCAACCAAGCGCGGTTCCTGCCCGCCGAGGCCGGCGACGACCTGATGACCCTGCTGTGGGAGCAGGATTTCCAGCTCATCCACTACCATTTCATCGACCTCCTTGGTGACGCCGAGCCGCTGGAAGGCTCACCCGCTGCCGCCGGGGGTCCGGTGGAGCCGGTAACTGCGGAGACCCGGCGTAGCCAGGTCCAGGAGGAGGCCCCGGCCCGACCCAAGGGCATCGTCGATCTCGAGGAATTCGATTCGACTCTCTACTTCCTGGAAGAAGCGGAGATCAACTACGTCGTGGAGCAGGTGCAGGAGGAATATCGGCGTGACGTCCGCCAGGCGTCGCTGAATGCGCTCTTCGACCTGCTCGAGATGCATACCGAGGACCGTACCCGGATCGAGATTCTCGGCGTTCTCGACATGCTGTTCCCCAACCTGCTCAACAAGGGCGAGTTCCGAACCGTCGCGGCGGTGATGCGGGAGACCCGGCTCATTTCCACTCGCGCGCAGACCCT
>DATJGL010000263.1:0-9138 GCA_035495075.1 Gemmatimonadales bacterium | reverse complement strand
CAGGCTGTCGTGAGACTCCAGCCCGAAATCGAGCAGAACCACCCGGGGTTTGGCTTCGCGTACCTTCCGCAGCGCCTCTTCGATGTCTGCCGAGGCGGCGAGGATCTTGAAATCAGGTTGCTTTCTGATCAGGCCCGCCAGTCCCTCGCGCAGCAGCCGGTTGTCGTCGATGAGCACCAGCGAAATTGTCTTGCTCATGCGACCCCCGAGCGTCCTGTTACGGCGTGAGTCGGTGGCTCGAGAGAAGCGCCGGGCGCTGCAACCGCTCGACCCCGAAATCGGGCGAAGTTGCGCATCCCCGGCCTTCGGAATCGCTATTCTCGGTCCCGGTGGCTATACTTTAGAAGTATACATCGCAAGGGTATTTACCATACAGCTGATGCTGGTCCCACCCAAAGGTTCTTATGGTGCAGCTCCTGGTCCACCAACTCATGAAGGCACGCGGCATTAGCGCTTACGCGCTCAGCCGGGCGACCGATCTGACGTATCCGAGCGCCTACCGGCTCTCCCGTCCGGGCGGCGCCTTCGGCCGCCTGCATGCGGATACGCTCGACCGTCTGTGTCAATTCTTTCGAGTACAGCCCGGCAAGCTCATCCGGTGGGTGCCTTCAGGCGCCACTGATTAGTCCCCGGACAGCCGCGAGGGATAGGGGGCGGCGGCTGGGTCCATGAGCGAAGTGCGTCGGCGGGGGCCAATGGGTCACACGTCGGTAGTGGGGGTCGGCGCGTCCGCGGGGGGCCTCGAGGCGTGCAGCCGGCTGCTGCGCGCGCTTCCGCCCGCGACCGACCTTGCGTTCGTCGTCGTCCAGCACCTCGACCCCACCCACCTGAGTGAGCTCGCGGCGCTGTTGGGGCGCGCAACCACGATGCCCGTGCGCCAGGCCACGGATGGGCAAGCCGTGGATCCGGGCCACGTCTATGTCATTCCCCCCAGTGCCGTGCTGACGATCGCCGATGGCCGGTTGCGGCTTGCCCCCCGCCCTCCGCATTCCGGTCCGCCGACGGTGATCGACCAGTTCCTGGATTCGCTCGCGACCGATCGACGTGCCCTGGCCGCTGCCGTGATTCTCTCCGGCACCGGATCAGACGGCGCACGCGGGATCGCCGCGATCCGCGCGGCCGGAGGTCGAACTTTCGCGCAGGAACCGGAGACTGCGGAAAATCGCGGCATGCCCCTGGCCGCCATCGACACGGGTTGCATTGATCTGGTCCTGTCGCCGGAGGGCATCGCGCGGGCACTGGCAGGGCAGCCTGTCGAGGATGGGCCTCGGCCGACGCGCCCGGGCAGGGCCAGCGCAGCTCCGGCAAGCGAGGAAGCGGCCGCCCTCGATGAGGTGACGGCACTCCTGCAGCAGGCCACCGGAGTGGACTTCGCTCAGTACAAGCGCGCGACCGTCGTCCGCCGGATCGGCCGTCGTCAGCGCCGTCATCGCCTCGATTCCGCCGTCTCCTATCTCGCTCTCCTGCAGCGCGAGCCGGAGGAGGTTCGGGCACTATACCGGGACGTCCTGATCCACGTCACGGGCTTCTTTCGCGACCCGGTGATCTTCGACGCCGTCTCGTCGAGTGCCCTTCCCAGCCTGCTGCGCGGCCGCTCGCCCGGGCACCCGCTCCGCCTTTGGGTGGCGGGGTGCGCTACCGGCCAGGAAGCCTATTCGATGGCGATCAGCGCGCTGGAGGCGACCGAGACGCTGCAGCCGAGCAGCGGCGTGAAGGTCTTTGCGACCGATCTGAGCGATCCCGCGCTCCAGATCGCGCGCCGCGGCGTCTACCCGGCGACGATCAGCCGTGAGATGACGGCGGAGCGGCTCGAACGGTTCTTCACTGCGGTGAAGGGCGGCTACCAGGTTCGCCAGTCTCTCCGAGATTGCTGCGTCTTCACCCGGCACGACGTCACTCGCGATCCGCCGTTCTCGCGCATCGACGTCGTCAGTTGCCGCAACCTCCTGATCTATCTCGCCGAGCCGCTCCAGGAGCGAGTCCTTCGTGCGTTCCACTACGCCCTCGTTCCGGGCGGGATGCTCGTGCTCGGTGCAACCGAGACGGTCGGTGGCCTCGAAGCGCTGTTCGGCCCCGTCGACCGCGAGCACAAGATCTACCGTCGCCAGCTGGCGGAGACTCAGGTGCAGACGGATTTCCCCCGCCGGCCGCCCGGTGCCGGTCGCAGCTTGAAAGTCGACCCGAGGCCAATCATGCCCCCGACACCGCGGGCCACCGACGACGTGCAGCAGGTGCTCGAACAGGGGATCTTGGGGGCCTTCGGGTTGGCCAGCGTGCTGGTCACGGAAAAACTCGAGGTCCTCCACATCCGGGGCCCCACGGCCCCGTACCTCAATGTGCCCGACGGCGCCCCCACGGCGCACCTGCTGCGCCTGGTTCATGCCGATCTCAAGCTCGAGCTCGGCCGGGCTCTCCGCACGGCTCAGCGAACCGGCCGCACGGTGCGCCGATTCGGCTGTGCCTTGCGCCACGACAATCGGACCCTCGTCGCGGACCTGCACGTGATCCCGCTCGCCGGGACGGGCGGAGGACCCCCACTGTACCTCATCGCCTTTGCCTCAGTGGACGAGCCGAGACAACGAGGCGCCGGGCGGCGGGACACGCCGTCGAACCGGCCCGACGACGCGGCTGGCTCAGGGCCTGATTCCGGACCGGCGTCGCGGATCGAGGAGCTCGAGCGCGAGCTACGCGACGTGCGGGAGTACGTGGACACGGTGGTGGCGGAGAAGGAAGCGGCGAACGCCGAGCTGCACGCGGCCTACGAAGAGAGCCTCTCGTCCAACGAAGAATACCAGAGCACCAACCAGGAGCTCGAGACAACCAAGGATGAGCTGCAGTCGTTGAACGAGGAGTTGAGCACCGTCAACGACGAGCTCGAACAGCGCAACCTGGCGCTCGCCGAGCTGAACGGCGACCTGACTAATCTCCTGGAGAGCGTCGAGATTCCGATCGTCCTCCTCAGCGCGGACCTGCGGATCCGCCGGTACAATCCCGGGGCAGAGCGGCTCCTGCACCTGACGCCCGCCCAGAAGGGACGGCCGATCGGCAAGTGCCGGCCATCCGCGCTGCCGAACGACCTGCCTGCACTGGCCCAGCGGGCTCTGGAGGAGAACGTCGTGCAGGCGCGCAAGCTCCTGGATGACGAGGGACACTGGAGGGAGCTGCGCCTCCGGCCCTACCGCGCCGCGGACGGCACCGTCAGCGGCGTCGTGCTCGCCCTGGTGGACATCGATCAGCTCAAGCGAAGCCTCGATCTGGTGAGCCGCGCGCGGGACTACAGCGAGGCGGTCGTGGAGACCGCGCTCGAGCCCCTGCTGATTCTGGATGACGAACTACGGGTGAAGAGCGCGAACACCGCGTTCTATCGGGCGTTCAAGCTGGCGCCGACGGCGGTGCTGGGCCAGCGCATCAGCGAGCTCTGCGACGGGGAGTGGAACATCCCTGCCTTGAACGAGTTCCTCCGTAAGGTCCGCGAAGACGGCCGTCCGTTCGACGGCTACGAAGTCACCCACGAGTTCCGGGAGCTGGGGCGACGCACGCTTCGCATCAACGGGCGCCGCATCGTCGAGCCCGCGCGGCACTCCCGCGACGTTCTCCTCGCGCTGAGCGATGTCACCGACCGGTCCTTGGCCGAGGCGCGGCTGCGGCAAGCCGCGAAGCTGCAGGCCGTGGGGCAGCTGGCCGGCGGCGTGGCCCACGACATCAACAACGCCATGATGGCGGTGCTCGGCTTCGCCCACTTTCTCCAGGAAAGCCTGCAGGCGGACGACTCGCGGCGCGCCGACGTCCTGCGGATTGTGCAGTCCGCCCAGCGCGCGTCGAATACCACGCGTCAGCTGCTCGCCTTCAGCCGGCAGCAGCTCTCCCAGCCGGTGGCGGTCGAGATGGACTTGTTCGTCCAAGACCTGGTACCGCTCTTTCAACGGTTGTTGGGCGCCCACACCGATGTGCAGATGGCCCTCGGCGCGCCGGATTGCTGGGTCCGCGCCGACCGCGCCGAGCTGGAGCAGACCCTGGTGAGCCTCGCCTTGAACGCGCGGGACGCTATGCCGCAGGGAGGAAGACTCTCGGTGGAGACCACGCGCCTCGTCCTGGATGAGAATGGCGCGACCTTGATCCCCGACCTCGTGGTGCCCAAGGGGTCGTACGTACGGCTCTCGATCCACGATACCGGCGTCGGCATTCCGCCGGCGGTGCTGCCGCGGGTCTTCGAGCCCTTCTTCACGACCAAGCCGGCTGGACGCGGCACCGGGCTCGGTCTGGCCAGCGCGTACGGGATCGTCAAGGGTAGTGGGGGCTTCATCTGGGTGGAGAGCGAGGTGGGACACGGGACCACCTTCACGATCGATCTGCCCGAGGTTGCCCCCGTCCCCGGCGACAGCCCCGCAATCGCCCCAGTGACTCCACCGGCGATCGCCCGCAACGCGGAGGTCGTGCTGCTGGTGGACGACGAAGAGATGGTGCGGACCTGGGTGGCCCGGGCCTTACGGGCACTCGGCTACACGGTGCTCGAGGCCGGGAACGGCGCCGAGGCGCTCGGCATCCTGGAGGCGCGTGGCGCCTCCGTCGCGCTGGTCCTCTCGGATGTCGTCATGCCGGTGATGAGCGGCCCTGCGTTGGGTACCTGCCTCGCCGATCTGTATCCGGGAACACCGATTCTGTTCATGAGCGGATATGCGCCAGAAGAAATCGTCGGCAACGGTTTGCTGGAGGCGCACCGCCCGCTGCTGCGCAAGCCGTTCAGCCCGGCGGCTCTCGCCGCGGCGGTCGCGAGCATCGTGGACAGCGGGGCGCCCCGGGCCTAGCGGCCCAGCACCAGGGGCCAGCGCCAGCTCATCGGGATCGCGCGCCGCCCACTAGGCACCCCGGCGGCCCGACCGTGCCCCCCCGAGAATCCCTTCCACGGCCGTCAGGTATTGCTCGATCTCGAAATGGGCAGGGTCGATCATCGCCTGCACGGCGCACCCGTTCACGAGACTCACCGCTACCGCGGCGAGGCCTTCCGGCGTCACCCCTGCGCTCCTCGCGGGTTCGGTCTGGACCATCTCCGCCGTTATGGTGCGGAACGCCGCCCGATAGCGGTCAAGCTCGGCGCTGATCCTCGCCCGGGTTGGGGCGTGCCGCGTGCCCAGCGCCCAATACTCGAAGAACAGGCGGATCGGGCGGGGCTCCTTCGCCAGCCGATCCATCTCCTGCCGGAGCAGCGCCCGCAGACGGTCCTCCGCTCGCGGGATATGCGCGATGACCGCCGGCACCTGCAGCGCCGTGGTGGTCGCGAGCACCCGGTCGAGCAGCGCGCTGACGAGCTGGGCCCTGTCCTTGAAGTGGAAGTGGACGAGTCCGTGGCTGAGCTTGGCCCGCGCGGCCACGGCCCGTACCGTGAGGCCATCGAGCCCTTGGCGTAACGCCACTTCGTACGCTGCCTTCAGGATCTGCTCTCGGCGGATGGCCTCCGGCGCTTTCCGTCCGGGCATCTGCTGCCTTGCTCCTCTCGCCTAGAGGGGGCTCCGGGGCGCCCGGCTCACCGGCACGGGCGCGCGTCCTGATCCAAGGAGCGATTGACCATGTGTCCAACATATGGTACGATGTATTAACCGCTTGGTCAATATGCGCCGAACTTCTCAGCGCGCGCGTCGACGAAACCTAGACCTGGGCCAAGCCTTCTGCACCGCTGTCCAGGAGGACATATGCGTAGTCCCCGATACCGCACGCTGGCCGCCGCGATCGTCGCCCTCGCGGCCTGCGGCCCGCTGTATGGGCAAGCGAGCGACCGGCCCCTGACCGGAGACGACGTTTTGCGAAGCCATGGTCATGGCATCCACGCGACCCAAGCCCCCGAGACGGGTATGACCGACACGCCCCAACCGGCAGTCGCAGTCGCGGTGGCGCCCAACCAGGACTCTCTCGATGCAGCGAACCTTGCGCGGGTCGCGGCGCTCGATGCGGCCAGCCGCGCCCACGCCGACTCGCTGGGGCAGGCGAGTGCGGCACTCCAGGAAGAGTTGGCTGGGCTAATCCATTTTGAGTTCGACCAGTCCGGGATCCAGCCCGCCGATCGCGCCGCGCTCGACCGCAAGGCTGAGATCCTCATCGCCAACCCGGCCGTTCGGGTTCGCATTGCCGGCTACTGCGACGAGCGGGGGTCGCTCGAGTACAACCTGGCCCTGGGCAACCGCCGGGCCGCGGCGGCCAAGCAGTACCTGATCGAACGGGGCATCGACGCCGGCCGCCTGGACGCAGTGTCCTTCGGCAGCGCGTCCCCGGTCGATTCCAGCCAGAATGAGGCCGCGTGGGCCCTGAACCGCCGTGCCGGGTTCGAGGTCGCTAGTGGGGGGGACGCGCTCACGGCACCAGTCGCCCTGCGGTAAGGTCGGCCGTCTCCAAAGGCCGTCGAGCGCGGGCACACCTGCACGCTCGACGGCTGAGGCGAGCCCAAGCTACCGTTGCCCAAGAGCACCCCCACGGAGTAGCACGTCGAACTGAACCGCCGCCGGGTGCGGCAGGGGAGCGAATATGCGGACACACTGGTTTCTCGTCACGATCGCTGCCGCAGTCCTCGGCTGTGCCCCGGCATCGGCCCAAGGCGGCAATCGAGGCGTGGGCCACGGCGGTGTTCCGTCCCAGGCGTACCCGCCACGCGGCAAGTGCCGCATCTGGCTGGATGGACTCGCGGCGAACCAGCAGCCTCCGGTCACCGATTGCGCGACCGCGCGGCGCGGGGCGCAGTCGCAGATTCGCGTTCTCGACGGCAACCAGGCGCGCGACCTTGCGGGCGACAGCCGCTCCCAGACCGAGTGCCGGGACCGGAATTGGGATGGCGCCTGCGATTGGGCCAGCGGGCCGCGCGACAACTCGATCGGCTCCGGCCCCATGCCATCAATGGAGTCTGCCGTCGCCTTCGCCAGGAACCGGAGCGTGTCGGGCGACATCAGGCGGTGGGTGCCCCCGTCGGTGGCGTGGGTGACGCTCCAGAACCGGCCCGGCACTAATCAGTTGTACCGGGCACTCTGGATCGATCGCCACGGGAAGCCGGTCCAGGGCTGGGTGGATCGGAAGGGTGACGGATCCGCGGACCTGATCGAACGTTACGCCGATGGAAACATGGTCGAGACGACGAACGCCGGCGCGCTCCAGCGCTAGCACGTTCTCGATCTGCAGCAACGGTGCCCGTCCCAGGAAGGGTGCCGCACTCTACTCGAACGGAGACAACAGTGAATTCTGTATGGCGCAAGACCGCGATCGGTGTCGGATTGGCCCTGACCGCGGCGTGTACCAGTGGAGCCAAGACGGACCAGCCTGTCATTACCACGACCGATCAGGGTCGCTCGACGTCGTCTCCGGCCGGTACGGAAACCGCGACCCGAGGGAAGTCGCTGGTGCGTCTCGTCAACGCGCTCCCCTCGAAGCGGGCCATCGACGTCTCGTCGAATGACCGGACGGTCTTCTCGGCCGTCGCATACAAGACTGTGACGCCCTACACGGAGGTCGGCGATAATCGGGTGAGGTTCCGACTCCGTGCTGCCGGGGCCGACAGCGCCCAGGCCGACAACAACGAAACCCTCATCGATGGCGATCGATACACCATCGTCGCCCTGCGCGACGAACACGGAGGCGTGCAGCTTCGCATCGTGGGCGACAAGGTCGTGCCGGATTCGGGTAAGGCACGGATTCGGGTGATCAACACCGTTCCGGGGAGCAAAGGCGTCGACATCGCCGTGCAGGGTGCGAAGGACCCGCTCTTCCAGGGTGCCGACTACGCTGCAGGCGCGGATTACAAGGACATCGATCCCACGACTGCGACGATCGAAATCCGCCGCAACGGACCCAGCCTACGACCGATCCTACTGAAGAGTATGCGGTTCGAGGGCGGTAAGGCCTACACCATCATCCTGATGGGGTCGGGGCCGGGGGACATTCAGGCTATCACGTTCGAGGATACGGTTGGGGACGGTTCGACGAACCTGTCCTCCGCCAATCATCATGAGCTGTTGGCGAAGTGAGCAATAGGTTGAGGCACCGCAGTACACCTTGAGGAAAGGTTGGTAGGCGTATGTCGATTCTTGCTTGGATGGTGCTCGGTCTGGTCGCAGGCTTTCTGGCAAGCAAGCTGGTGAACAAGACCGGTGAGGGTCTTCTGATGGATGTTGTACTCGGCGTCGTCGGTGCAGTGGGCGGCGGGTGGCTCTTCAATCAATTCGGCCAGCCCGGGGTTACCGGACTGAACCTCTGGAGCCTGGTCGTCGCCGTGGTTGGCGCGGTCGTCATCCTCGTTCTCTACCACGCCGTTGCCGGCCGCGGGGTCCAACGGGCCTGACGGTCCCTCACGGCAGTCGCCCGAAGCAGTCTACGGGCCCCGGCGCCGGATTATCGGCGCCGGGGCTCGGCCATAGGGGAACGGTCACAGGGCACCGCGTGGTCAGCGATCTCTTTCTCACTCACCCGAAGTGCAAGCGTAGCCCAAGCGTTATAAGGACCGATGGGACAGACAAGTAGATGCTGAGCACGGCGACGGTCAGCGTCTTCTTGCGATCCAGCGTTCCCACTAGGAGATACCATTGATTCTGCAGCAGAAGCGTGGCTGCGAGCGCCTGCCCGAGGGACCAGGTTTGAAGGAGCCCGTCCATCCGACCGGGCGCATTGTCTACGGCGGTTCGGAGGGCCCTGAGTGCTTCTCCCAGCTTCTCACTCACTCGAGGGGCAAGCACGGCGCGCTCCGATTCGATGCGGCGGAGGTCTAGGATGTTGAGGGGGTTCAGTACAGAAATCCTGTCTGCCTGCTCGGACAGGCGGTTAATCTCGTGCGCTAATTGCTCCGCCTGCTCCACCAGCCCAAACTCTGGCACTTGGACTTGGTGCTGCTGTGAGCTCACGGCCACTCCTTCACGAGGTGGGCGAGAAGGGCCACCGCCCCCCTGGTCCCAGCCCCGGCGGCTGCTGGAGCTCGAGAAGGTCTTGGCCGTGGCCAAGCGACGGTTACTCCCCCAGCAGCTTCTCGACCTGTCCGATCTTCTGTTGAACTTTGCCGGTTCCCTTTTCGATCTTGCCTTTCGACTCCAGCTCGCGATCCTTGCCGAGTTTCCCGGCTTCCTCCTTGAGCTGGCCCTTCACTTGGTGAAACTTGCCCTTCGCCTGGTCCCG
>DATJGL010000262.1:0-3194 GCA_035495075.1 Gemmatimonadales bacterium | reverse complement strand
CTGTCGGACCCTGAGGCGGTCCGGGTGCTTACCAACGAAGGGCCGGATCGGGTTCGCGAGCTGCTCGCCATGGGGGCGACGTTCGACCGAGGCTCTGACGGCCGACTGCGCTTCGGGCTCGAGGCGGCGCACACTCGAGCCCGAATCATCCATGCCGGCGGCGACCGCACCGGCGCCGCGTTGATCGCCCTCCTCACCCGCATCGTCGCCCACGACCCACTGGTCGAAATTCTGGAGCATACCGAAGCAAGGGCGCTGATAGTGGAAGCCGGCCGGGTCACGGGTGCGCTCCTGGTGCATCACCACCGTCCGATGTTCCCCGTGCGCGCGCCAGCCGTCGTGCTGGCCACGGGTGGAGTCGGTCAGCTCTACGCGGTGACCACCAATCCCAAGGTCGCTACCGCTGATGGCTGGGCCATGGCGCACGAGGCAGGGGCGGAGCTTCGGGACCTCGAGTTCCTGCAGTTTCATCCCACCGCGCTCAAGCTCGCAGGTGTAAATCCGGCGCCGCTCATTTCCGAGGCCGTCCGGGGCGCCGGTGCGAAGCTGGTGGACGCGACCGGCCGAAGGTTCGCATTCGATTACGATGCCCGCGCCGAGCTCGCCCCGCGCGACATCCTGGCCCGCGCCGTGGCGGCAGCCGACGCGAACGGTGGGGCGTGGCTCGACGCGCGAGAAGTACTGGATTTCAGGCAGCAGTTTCCCGGCATTTCGCAGATGCTCGCGAGCCGCGGTCTCGACCCCGCCCGCGATCTGCTTCCCGTTGCCCCGGCACTGCACTACGCGATGGGCGGCATTCGGACCGACCTCGACGGCCATACCAGTCTGCCCGGCCTCTGGGCCGTCGGAGAGTGCGCCTCCACCGGGGTTCACGGCGCCAACCGGCTCGCCTCCAACTCTCTGCTCGAGGGGCTTGTCTTCGCGGACCGGGTGGCCCGGTCGCTGCCGACCGAAGCCCCGATCGCGCCGGCACCCGGCGCGGCGGCGGGCGAAGGAATTCCGGATGTCGTACCGACCTCGGTCAGTGAGACCATCCGGGTCCGCATGCGCGCCATCATGACGGCCGACGTCGGCGTTCAGCGGAGCGAGGCGTCGCTGCTCCACGCAGAGGACGCTCTCGCGGACCTCACGCGAGAGACGCCGGCCGGTGACTGGCGAACCGCCCATCAGCTCCTCGTCGCCACGCTGATCACCCAGGCAGCGCGCAGTCGCCGCGAGAGCCGAGGTGGACATCGCCGGGTAGACTATCCTCCAAAGGTTCGCCAGTCGAAAGCCGTCTGATGACCGTCCCGCTGCCCGTCATCGAGGAGTTCAATCTCAGCGCCGAAGCCACGAGCGCGCTCCAGGCGGAGATCCGCGCGCGAGCGCGCGAGCGCAACGCCGTCATTCTGGCGCACAACTATCAGCGACCCGAGGTGCAGGACATCGCCGATTTCGTAGGCGACTCCCTCGGTCTCTCCCGACAGGCGGCAAAGGCCGATGCCGATGTAATCGTGTTTTGCGGCGTGCACTTCATGGCGGAAACCGCGAAAATCCTGTCGCCCGGCAAGAAGGTCCTCTTGCCAGACCTTCGCGCGGGTTGCTCGCTGGCCGCCACCGTGACCGGCGAGCAGGTACGCCAGTGGAAGGCCGAGTTCCCGGATTATGTGGTGGTGGGATATGTCAACACGACTGCCGAAGTGAAGGCCGAGCTCGACTATGCCTGCACCAGCGGTAACGTGCTGGATGTGATCGACGCCATTCCGCCCGACAAGGGGATTCTCTTCCTCCCCGATTTCTTTCTGGGAGCGCACGTTCGGCGGATGCGGCCGGACCGGAAGGTCGAGGTGTGGCTGGGCGAGTGCCATGTACACAAAGGCATCAACCCGAGCGTGCTCGAGTCGCAGCGGTCCGCGCATCCGACGGCCGAGGTCCTGGTGCATCCCGAGTGTGGTTGTGCCGGACAGCTCATCTACGAGATGGGACGAGGCGCCATCCCCCCGAACGGACTCCACATCGCATCGACGGAAGGAATGATCCGGCTGGTCAAGGAGCGCCCCGCCGATTCGTTCATCGTGGCCACCGAGACCGGCATCATGCACCGCATGAAGCAGATCGCGCCGACCAAGCAATTCTATCCGGCGGACCCGGAGGCGGTCTGCGCCTTCATGAAGACCATCACGCTGCCCGGCGTGCGCGATGCCCTCGCGTTGGACCGCTACGAGATTACGGTGCCGGAGGACATCGCAGGTCGGGCTCGGCTCGCGCTCGACCGCATGGTGAGTTTGGGCAAGTGACGCCGGACTTCGCGGCCGACGCCGAGCGGCTGGCGGCGATCGCGCTCGCGGAAGACGGTTCCCGGGACGTCACCAGCGAGGTCACCGGGGCGAGCTCGGCGCGCGCCACCGGGCGACTCGAGTTTCGAAGCGGTGGCGTCCTGGCCGGCCGGGTTTACGCTGAGGCGGTCGCGAAAGCGTGCGACTGCCGCATCGAATGGGCGGCCGTCGACGGTGCCCAACTCCCTCCCGATACGGTCGTGGGAGACGCGAGTGGGCCGCTCAGTCGCCTGCTCCGGGCGGAGCGCCCTCTCCTCAACTTCCTCCAGCGCGCCTCCGGCATCGCCACGGCAACTCGGGCGTATGTCACCACGGTCGCCGGTACTACCGCCCGCATCCTGCATACCCGGAAGACGGCACCCGGCCTTCGCCTGCTCGACGTGGCAGCGGTGCTCGCCGGGGGTGGCGCGCTACACCGGCTCGACCTCTCCCACACAGTCATGGTCAAGGACAATCATTGGCGGGCGCTGGCGGCGCAGGGTAAGGCTTTGAAAGTGGCTTTAGCCGAGGCCCGCCACCGCGGCGTAGAGGGGCTTCAGGTCGAGGTCGAGTCGGAGGCGCAGCTCCGCACTGCATGCGAAGCCGGAGCGACCCGATTGCTGCTGGACAATCAGTCGCCCGAGACGGTGCGTGATTGGGCAGACCTTGCCCGGAAGCTCAGGCCAGGAATCGAGATTGAAGCCACCGGCGGGATCACGCTGGACAACGTGCGGGCGTACGCTCTGGCAGGCGCTGATTTCATTTCGGTGGGAGCGCTGACCCATTCAGTCAAGGCGGCGGATATGGCGTTGGAGATAACCGCGTGAACGGGAGGTCCCATGACTCGGAGCCTCCGGTTTACTGTTTACCGTTTACGCTTTTCCTCCACAGGTAAAACAC
>DATJGL010000261.1:0-17457 GCA_035495075.1 Gemmatimonadales bacterium | reverse complement strand
GTGAAACGCGATGCGTCCGCCGCATTCGGCTGAGGACCGCTGGACGTGGGGCGGACCATTGACTGGAGTCTGCCCTGGCACAGGGCCCAAGTGCGTCGCTTGAACGGGTAGTTAATCGCGAGGGGGAACGATGGTGTCAGGCAGTCCCAGACGCCTCAACCGGGCAGGTGAGATCGGAGGTCTGGTCAAACCTCTTTTCGCTGCTCCCCCGCACCAACCGCGGAGGGCGTTTCACGTGAAACACCAGCGCCGGCGGCTCGCCGCCGGAGTACGGCGAGCACGAGACCCTGCAGATCACTCGGCGAGATCCCTGGAATTCGTCCTGCCTGGCCGAGTGTTTCCGGCTTCAGGTGGGAAAGCTTTTCCCGCGCCTCGAACGAAAGGGCAGATAGCTCGGCGTAGGGGAGGCTCGGTGGAAGGGCAAAGCCCTCCAATTCGGCCAACCGGGAAGCGGCCTCGCGTTCCCGCGAGAGATACCCAGCGTACTTCAACTCGATTTCAGGCGACTGACAGATCGCTGAATCGACGGTGTCGATACCTGCCCCCTCAAGGAGTGCCGCCAACGTGACGCCCGGCCGCTTCACCAGGGCCGCCACTCTCTCGGGCTCCATAATCCGGGCAGAGCCTGAAGCCTCGAGGATCGGATTAGCGTCTGCGGGCTGGATCGCCGTGTCGCGAGCGAGCGCGGTCACGCGGTCCTCGGCATCGAGCTTGTCGTGGGCCAGCGCGAGCTCCTCAGGCGCCAGCAGCCCCAGCCGCTCCGCCAAAGCGATCAGCCTTCGCAGCGCGTTATCCTGCCGCAGCACCAGCCGGTATTCCGCCCGCGACGTGAACAACCGGTAGGGCTCATCGACGCCCCGCATCACCAGGTCGTCCACTAGTAAGCCTATGAACGCTTGGTCTCGCCGAATGACGGTCGGCGCAATCTCCCGCGCTCGGGCAGCGGCATTGATACCGGCGACGACGCCTTGGCCGGCTGCTTCCTCGTAACCAGTGGTCCCGTTGACCTGGCCAGCCAGGAACAGTCCCTCGATCTCTCGGGCTTCGAGCGTCGGGCGGAGTTGCGTGGGTGGGAAGTAATCGTACTCGATCGCATAGCCCGGCCGAGTCATTTCCGCTCGTTCGAGCCCAGGGATCGTCCGCAGCATGCTGAGCTGGACGTCCGGAGGAAGCGATGTCGATAGGCCGTTGACGTATATCTCGGAGGTATCCAGGCCCTCCGGCTCGAGGAAGATCTGGTGGCGAACCGCGTCCGGGAACTTCACGATCTTGTCTTCGATCGAGGGACAGTACCTTGGCCCCCGACCGCTGATCGCCCCGCCGTATAAGGCGGACTCCTGCAGCCGCGCCGTCACGATGTCCCGGAGCCGCTCCCCGGTCCAAGTGAGGTAACACGGGAGTTGAGGTGGATGCTCCGCCCGTTCGAAGCTCGAAAACCAGTACCGCTCCGGGTCGCCGTCCTGACGCAGCAACCCATCAACCACAACCGTGCGCCCATCGACGCGAGGAGGAGTCCCCGTCTTGAATCGCTTGACTGTAAGTCCAAGTGCTCCAACAGCTTGAACAACTTCCACCGATGCTGCCTCTCCGGCACGGCCGGCCGGGATCCGGGTTGAGGGCCCCATATGGATCTGCCCTCGGAGGAAGGTCCCGGCAGTCAGGACGATGGCCCGACCGGCAAACTGCCGTCCATCGGCAGTCACCATACCAGCAATCCGACCCCCGGCCAGTTTGAGGCCCACGACGGTACCCTGCACCGCCAGAAGCCCTGCTTGTTGCTCGAGGATCGATCGCACCGCCCGCCGATACAAGCCACGGTCGCACTGGGCCCGGGGCGACCAGACGGCAGGCCCCTTGGACCGATTCAGCATCCGGAACTGAATGCGTGCGCGGTCGGTGGCCCGTCCCATCACCCCACCCAGAGCATCCACCTCACGAACCACCGTGCCCTTGGCGATTCCACCGATCGCCGGGTTGCACGACATCTGGCCAATGGTTTCGAGATTCTGAGTCAGCAACAGCGTGCGAGCACCCATGCGGGCGGCGGCCATGGCGGCTTCGCTGCCCGCGTGGCCCCCGCCGATCACGATCACATCAAACTGTTGCATGAGGGAAAAGTATGCGCAGCGCAGCGGCTACGCGCGGACTTCGCTCAACGGGCCGACCCGTGCGATTTCCGCGCTTGGAACCACTGCATGCTTCCGATCGACCCGCACGCCGAACTTCAAGGTCCGGCGGACGAACTCGTCCTTGGACAGCTCGGCGCCGTTCGAGTCGTGTACCGCTACATCCAGCAGATGTGCGCCGGACTGGTCTTCAGAATCGAAGCGGCCGATGAAAGTAAGGCTGCCGTTGGTCTCGAGCAGTACCGTGACGCCGTGCAGCGCGTGATGCCCCGGGTGAAACACGTGCCCCGTCACATCACACCGTCGCGCCACAAAACTTGTCGAACGCCCCGGTGAGATTCGCTGCGACGGTCTGCGGCGACTGCCCCTCGATCTGATGGCGATGTATGAAGTGGACGATCTCGCCGTCGCGGAAGAGGGCCATAGAGGGCGAGCTCGGCTGGTACTCGCCGAAGTACTGCCGTGCCCGCGCTGTCGCCTCGACATCCTGTCCCGCAAATACGGTGACGACCTGCTGCGGGCGGGCCGCGTGCTTGAGCGCCACCGCCAACGCGGGGCGCGCGTTGCCCGCCGCGCACCCACACACGGAGTTGACAAATACCAGCGTAGTCCCGCGCTGGTCACCCAGCACTTCGTCAACCTCGCCTACCGTCTTCAGCTCCCTGGCGCCCATGCGCACCATTTCCTCTCGCATCGGAGCGACCAGCCGGGGATCGTAAGGCATCGCTATTAAGCTCCTTGGATATCCTGCTCCGTTGACACCGCGCCGCTTCCCTGCTCGAGAGCCGCTTTGAGAGCGTGCCACGACAAGGTCGCGCACTTCACTCGAACTGGAAAGCTGGAAATTCCCGAGAACACCGCGAGCTTGCCCAGCGCTAGACGGGACTCGTTGCTCGGCACGGACCTGCCTGTCACAATCTCATGAAACTGCTCGAACAACTGGTTGACCTCGGCACGACTCTTTCCCTTGACCGCCGTAGTCATGAGCGACGCCGACGCCTTAGAGATCGCACAACCGGACCCCTCGAAGCTGACGTCGCTGACTCGATCGCCGCTCAGCTTGAGCCAGACCGTGAGCTGGTCACCGCAGAGCGGGTTTCGCCCCTCGGCGTGGCCATCGGCATCGTCCATCCGATGAAAGTTACGCGGCGACCGATTGTGCTCCAGGATCACATCCTGATAGAGCGCGCTGAGCTCCATCATCCGCCGAACACCTGCTTCACCCGGTGGATCCCACGTACCAAGGCGTCGACCTCGTCGCAGGTGTTATACACGGCGAACGAAGCCCGAGCAGTGGCGGCCACGCCGAAATGGGCCATCACCGGTTGCGCGCAGTGATGGCCGGCCCGTATGGCGATACCCTCCGCATCGAGCACCTGGCCGACGTCGTGGGGGTGGATCCCCTCCACCGCAAAGCTCAGAATGCTGGCTCGCTCGCGGGCGGTTCCCACTACTCGCACCCCCCGCACGCTCGAGACCTGCGCCGTCGCGTACTCGAGGAGCTCGCGCTCATATGACCCCACGACGTCGAGCCCGAGGGCCGCGACCCAATCGATTGCCGCGCCGAGGCCCACCACGCCCGCAATGTTGGGGGTGCCTGCTTCGAATTTCGCGGGCAGGTCCGCCCAGGTGGACTCGGCGAACGTCACCGTGGAGATCATGTCGCCGCCCCCCTGCCAGGGGGGCATGCGCTCGAGCAGCTCCTCGCGACCGTACAGCACGCCGATTCCGGTCGGGCCAAAAAGCTTGTGGCCGGAAAGCACGAAGAAGTCGCACCCTAGTGCCTGGACGTCCACTTTGAGATGAGCGGCGGATTGCGCGCCGTCGACCAGCACCGGAATGCCCCGCGCGCGTGCCGCCTCGGTGATTCGGCTGACCGGATTGATCGTGCCGAGCGCGTTCGAGAGGTGTACCACCGCAATCAGGCGGGTTCGCTCGCTCAGCGACCGCTCAAACCCCGCCCAGTCGAGATCACCACGGTCGTCGATCGGCGCGACCCGAAGGACGGTTCCGCTCTGCGCGGCGAGCAGCTGCCATGGGACAATGTTCGAGTGGTGCTCCATCCCGGTGATGAGGACCTCATCGCCGGGTTGCAAAAACGTTCTCCCGTAGCTCTGTGCGACCAGATTGATGCCTTCGGTCGTCCCCCGCACAAAGACGATTTCCCGCGGCGACCTGGCATTCAAGAATTCAGCGACGCGCCGGCGAACCCCTTCGTAGGCCTCGGTTGCCAGCTGGCTCAGATGATGGACACCCCGGTGGATATTCGCGTTTTCGGCCGAGTAGTACCGGTCGGTCGCGTCGATGACTACCTGCGGTTTTTGGGTGGTCGCGGCGTTGTCGAGGTATACGAGCGGCTTACCGTTCACCCGAGTGGCCAAGATGGGGAATTCGCTCCGGATGCGACCAGGATCGAAGCCGCTGCTCGAGCGTGAGGTGCTGCCGGGCGCAAACGGCGAAACGAGGCTCAAGTTGGACCTCTAAGCCGGATAGCCGAGGCGCGCCAGGACCAGGCGATCCAGCTCTCGCCGCACCGGCTCGAGCGCCACCTCGTTCACGACTTCGCCGGCAAACGCGTAGGTCAGGACCTTCCGCGCCACTGCGGGAGGTAATCCCCGGCTCCGCAGGTAGAAGAGCGCCGCGGGATCCAGAAAGCCGACGGTCGCGCCATGGGTACACTTGACGTCGTCGGCAAAGATCTCCAGCTGGGGTTTGGTATTCACCTTGGCTCCGCTGGACAGCAGCAGATTCCGGTTGGTCTGCTTGGCATCGGTCTTCTGGGCCTCGGGTTTCACGAAAACCTTCCCGTTGAACACCGCCCGGGAACGGTCATCCAGAACCCCTTTATAAACCTCCCAACTGTTGCATTCAGGGTGATCGTGGTAGATGGCCGTATGATTGTCCACGAGCTGATCACCATGGGTCAGGTACAACCCATACATGAGGGTCTCGATGCCGGGGGCGTTGAGCCGCACGTGCAGGTTGTGCCGGGCGATCGCTCCTCCCATGGCAAGCGTGAAAGACCGGTAGTGACTGCCCCGGGCCTGATCCACATGGGTCAACCCTACGTGGTACGCGCGCTCGCTCTCGCGCTGAATGCGGGTATGCTCGGTCCACGCGTTCTCGCCAGAGACAACCTCGGTGACCGCATTGGTGAAGTACGTCGCCCCGCCGGCCAGGCTCACGTAGCTCTCGACCACGGAAGCCTTCGCGCCCCGCTCGACGATGATCAGGTTGCGAGGATGGGCGACTGTCCCTCCCGCATCCGGGCTGGTAACGAAAAGCAGGTGGACCGGCCGATCCAGCGCAGTGTCAACCGGGACGTAGACCAGGGCGCCATCCCGAATGAACGCGGTGTTGAGCGCCGCGAAGGGGGTCGTCTCCGGAGCGGCATGTCGCGTCAGGTGGCGCTCGAGGAGCCCGGTATCGCCAGCCAGCGCCGTCGCGAGATTTCCCAACCGCACACCTGGGGGCAACGATGGGAGCACCGAGAGGTCTTGGGCGAACTTGCCATTCACGAAGACGAGTTGGGGCCATTCCGGGTGGCCGAACAGGAACGGCTGCAGCGCCGACCGGGTGAGCGCTGCGGGCGCGGCGGGACGGAAGTCGGTCTGCGCAATTGGCGACACCGGGGTAAAGCGCCACTCCTCGTCCCGTGAGCTCGGGAATCCCACGGTCGCGAATCGGTCCATGGCAGCGCGCCGCACCCGAGGCAACCACGACGGTCCGTCGCCCGCGCCGTTGCCCCCAACCGCTTCGAATTGCCGAACGTACGGTTCAGTCACGCTACCCCCGCCGCCTCATCAACCCAATCGTACCCTCGGGCCTCGAGCTCGAGGGCAAGCTCTTTCCCGCCTGACTTGGCGATCCGTCCATTGACAAGCACGTGGACTACGTCCGGCACGATGTAGTTCAAGAGTCGCTGATAGTGGGTTACGACGAGAAAGGACCGTTCCGCGCTCCGGAGCCTGTTCACGCCCGCAGCAACGATGCGGAGGGCATCGATGTCCAGGCCCGAATCGGTTTCATCCAGAATGGCCAGCTTGGGCTCGATCACCGCGAGCTGAAGGATTTCGTTCCGCTTCTTCTCGCCGCCTGAAAAGCCCGCATTGACCGCCCGGCTCATGATGTCAGGGCCCCATTCGACGGTCTTTAGCTTCTCTTCGAGCACGTCGAGGAAGTCCATTGGATCGACTTCTTCGAGCCCGCGCGCCTTGCGGAGTTCGTTGTAGGCAGCTCGAAGAAAGTAGGCATTGGTGACGCCGGGAATTTCCACCGGGTACTGGAACGCGAGGAACAGCCCGGCCTGGGCCCGCTCCTCCGGTTGCAGATCCAGCAGGTCCTGGCCTTCGAATCGGACCTGGCCGCCGGTCACCTCGTAGGCCGGGTGGCCGGCCAGGACCTGAGCGAGCGTGCTTTTGCCGGAGCCGTTGGGCCCCATGAGGGCATGCACCTCGCCCTTTCCGATCGTGAGCGAAATCCCCTGCAGGATCTCCTTGTCCCCGGCAGATGCACGCAAGTCTTTGATTTCCAGCACTCGCAACCCTCCAATTGAGAACAACGGGAACGGTGAACAATGAACGGTGAACGGGGGTTTCAATGGAGCCGGAGCTCCCGTTCACCGTTTGGCGTTCACTGTTTACCCAGTCGCTTACCCAACGCTCCCCTCTAGGCTAACCCCCAACAGCTTCTGTGCTTCCACCGCGAACTCCATGGGGAGTTCCTGGAAGACTTCCTTGCAGAAGCCGTTTACGATCATCGAGATCGCGTTCTCGGTGTTGAGGCCCCGCTGCTTACAATAGAAGATCTGATCCTCACCGATCTTCGACGTCGACGCTTCGTGCTCCACCGACGCGGTCGGGTTCTGGACGTCGATGTACGGAAACGTGTTCGCACCACACCCCGGCCCGATCAGCATCGAGTCGCACTGGGTGTAGTTGCGCGCCCCGTCGGCCTTGGGAAGAACTTTCACCAGCCCGCGATAGCTGTTGTTGCCCCGCCCCGCCGAGATACCCTTCGACACAATGGTGCTCCGGGTGTTCTTCCCCATGTGGATCATCTTGGTCCCGGTGTCGGCCTGCTGCCGGTTGTTGACCACCGCGACGGAGTAGAATTCGCCGACCGAATCATCCCCCTGCAGGATGACGCTGGGGTACTTCCAGGTAATCGCCGACCCGGTCTCGACCTGGGTCCAGGAGATCTTGGCCTTCCGAAGTGCCTTCCCCCGCTTGGTGACGAAGTTGTAAATCCCGCCGCGCCCTTCTGCGTCTCCGGCGTACCAATTCTGCACCGTCGAGTACTTGATGGTCGCGTTGTCGAGTGCAATCAGCTCGACCACGGCAGCATGGAGCTGATTGGTGTCCCGCTTGGGCGCCGTGCAACCCTCGAGGTAGCTGACCGAAGCACCTTCGTCCGCAATGATCAGCGTGCGCTCGAACTGCCCGGTATCGGCGGCATTGATCCGGAAGTACGTGGACAGCTCGACTGGGCACTTTACGCCCTTCGGGATGTACACGAAGGAGCCGTCGCTGAACACGGCCGCGTTGAGAGCAGCGAAGAAGTTGTCGCTGGGAGGAACCACCGAGCCCAGATACTTCTCGACCAGCTCCGGATGTTCCTGCGCCGCCTCACCGAACGAGCAGAAGATGATGCCCACCTCGGCGAGCTTCTTCTTGTACGTCGTCCCGACCGAGATGCTATCGAAGATCGCGTCCACCGCGACACCGGCGAGGATCTTCTGCTCCGACAAAGGGATCCCGAGCTTCTGGTAGGTCTCGAGGAGCTTGGGGTCCACCTCGTCCAGACTGCCCAGCGGCTTCTGGGTCTTGGGGGCCGCATAGTAGCTGATCGACTGGTAGTCGATTGGCGGATAGGTGACGTTGGGCCAGTGCGGCTCCGACATCTTGAGCCAACCGCGATAGGCCTTGAGCCGCCACTCGAGCATGAACGCCGGCTCTTTCTTCTTGGCCGAGATGAGCCGGATGACATCCTCGTTCAAGCCCTTGGGCGTCACGTCGGACTCGATGTCGGTGACGAACCCGTAGCGATACTCGCGATTGACCAGGGTTTCGACCGGCGAACTCATGTGGTTTCCTCTACTCTCCGGCGGGCTTCGCCGAAGCGGACGTGGTATTCGCAGCAGCCGCAGCCGGCGAGAATGTGCCCTCGCCGCTCAACCGAGGCGCCCAAGACATCCTCGAGAAACCTGGCCTCAGCCGCACAGAGCTCCGGAAAACGCTCAGCGATGGACTGGATGGCGCAATTATGCTCGGTCAGTGTCCCAAAGCTGTCGCCGCCCGTGGTGGACTCGGCCATGTAGCCCTCGTCTGCAAGAGCTTGGGCTACAACCGCCAGCCTCCCAGCCGGGGCTAGTTCCGCCGTCTCGACCTTGAGCTTCCCGGTCAAGCCACGGAAGTGCTCCTCGAGCGCAGCGACGGCGGCATCGCGCCCCTCTCGCCCAACCAATCGGTCCAGGAGTTCCAGGAGCGTGGCCTCGTAGCGGCGGGGGAAGAGGGCCTCGCCGGCTGCGCTCAGCCGGTAGGCGAACACCGGAGCTCCCACACCCTTGTGCTGACGCTCGTGTTGAATCAGGCCGTCGGTCTCTAGGTCGCGCAGGTAGCGCCGGACGGCATTGACCGAGGCGCCCACAGCGGCTGCCAGCCGGCGGGCGGTAACGCCGGGCGCTCGCTTTAGCTCCGCGACGATCTCTGCGCGAGGCCCCCGCAGCCCGGGAGGATAGCGACCGCTCGCCGGTCGCGTTTCTGCTAGTGACGCCAGTCTCATAGGCGCAATGGTAAGTGAGTTAGTAGGAATTGTCAATTCGTGCTACAAATTTGGTTTGAATACGCTAATTAGTTTGATTAGCAATCGGTTAGAATTTAGTAGTTGTTATACATACTGCTTCACATAATAGGCACGCCCGTCTGGCCAAGGATCACCGGTTCCGTATATTGGGCTGACCTTTTTCCGGCCGACTCGACACCTGGCCAGATTGGACCGCTCATGACGATCCACCGCATTCGGCTTCTCGGCGACCCCATTCTGCGCACCTCTTGTCAGCCGATTGCCCGGCCGGGCTCCACAGCGGTCAGGGTCGTGCTCGATGACCTCCGCGAGACTCTCCGCGATTGGCAATCCCGGTTCGGGAGTGGACGCGCGATTGCGGCACCGCAGATCGGCGCTCCGGTGCGGGTGGTGTACGTCGAAATGGAAAAGCCCTGGGCGCTTATTAATCCAGAGATCGTCGATATCGGAAACGAGGATTTCTGGGTGTGGGATGACTGCTTCTCATTTCCGAACCTGCTGGTCCGGGTCGAGCGGGCCTACCGCATCCGCCTCCGGTACCAGGACGTCAAGAGCGCCTGGCACGAAGAAGACCTCGAGGGCGATCGCGCCGAGTTGATCCAGCACGAGATTGACCACCTCGATGGCGTGCTTGCGGTCGACCGTCCGTACGGCCTGGATCCGTTTTGCCTGCGGGAGGAGTGGAACCGGATTCACTCCCACGTAGGGCGCTACGGTCCGCCCGAGCCGCGCACCGAGAGCCTCGTCGCACCCGTGCCCGGCCTCGGCTGACACCGGGCAACCTGATGGCGACCGCGCTTCGCGCATCGCCCCCGGTGCTCCCGCCGTGCGAGCACCAACCTCGCCCGTACCGAGGCCCATCCCGCGCCGAGGTGCTCGCGCTCCGTCAGCAGTATGCTCACCCGTCGCTCTTCACGTTCTATCGAGAACCGCTCCTCATCGTCGAGGGGCACCGTCAGTTTCTCTTTGACGAAACCGGCCGGCGCTATCTCGATCTGTTCGCCGGGATAGCCACGGTCGCGTGCGGGCACGCCCACCCGGAGATCACCGCCCGGGTCCAGCAGCAGGTAGCGATGCTGCCCCACGCGTCCTCGATCTACCTCCACCCCAATCTCCCCACGCTCGCCCGACGACTCGCGGCCAAGCTGCCCCCCGGCCTCGACGTCACGTATTTCGTGAACAGTGGCAGCGAGGCCAACGATCTCGCCGTCATGATGGCACGGCTCTATACGGGCCACCCCGACGTCATCGCTGTCTGCAACGGCTATCACGGCGGTACTCCCTCGACGATCGCGTTGACCGGGCTCTCGACCTGGCAATTTCCGACTCAGCAGAGCGCGGCAGTCCATCACGCAGCATGCCCCGATCCATACCGAAGCGAATTCAGCGGAAGCCCTGAAGCGATCGCAAGCCAGGCCGCTGCCGACATTCGCGATGTGATCCGTCGGGCCACACCCGGCCGCATCGCGGGATTCATCGCAGAGCCGATTCAGGGGGTGGGCGGCGTGACCCACGGAGCCCCCAACTACCTCCGCGAGGCGTACGGGATCGTCCGAGAGTGTGGCGGGCTCTGCATCGCCGATGAAGTGCAAACCGGATTTGGCCGTACCGGTGAGCACTTCTGGGGCTTTCAGCATTTCGGGGTCGTTCCAGACATCGTCACGATGGCCAAGGGAATCGGCAATGGGATGCCACTCGCCGCCGTCACCACCCGGCGAGAAATCGCAGAGGCGCTGACGCAGCGGCTCCACTTCAACACCTTCGGCGGTAACCCCGTGTCCGCGGCAGCCGGGCTGGCCGTCCTGGATGTGATCGAGCGCGAGGGCCTGCAGGAAAACGCGCGGGTGGTAGGAGCGCGGCTCAAGACCGGGCTGCGAGGATTGATGGATCGGTGCCGGCTGATCGGCGACGTGCGCGGCCTCGGACTGCTTCTCGGCGTCGAGTTGGTGCGGGATCATTCGAGCAAGGAACCCGCAACTAACGAGACCCTCGAGGTTCTCGAGCAGCTTCGCGAGATCGGCGTGCTGGTGGGCAAGGGTGGACTGGACGGAAATGTGCTTCGAATAAAGCCGCCGCTCTGTCTTACCGCGGAGGACGCCGACTTCACCATCGAGGCCCTGGAGTATGCGCTGCGCCGGGTCGAAGGCCGATGATTTCCGGGCTGCCGCAGTACGCCGAGGTTCCCCCAGGTCGTGCACTCCTCCCCTATGTGCAGTGTTACTGGAGCATCAGGGCAACTGCGGCGCCTTCCTTTTTCAACCGGGTCTGCCCTGACGGCTGCGCCGACGTCATCGTTGATCTCGCCGCCACGCTTCCCGGCACCGGCTGCGTCGAGGGACAGTGCACCTATGCCGTCGGCACGATGCAGCAGGCCAGCTGCATCGAGCTGGCGGGCACCGTTGATCTTCTGGGGGTACGATTCAGGCCCGGCGCCGCGGAGCGCTTTTTTCGTCTGCCGATGCACGAGCTGACCGATCGCGTAGTCCCGTTGAGTGACATCTGGAACGGCGCCGCTGGGCTTGAGCAGACGGTCAGAGAGGCGCGATTGGAGAGCGACCGCGTTCGCCAGTTCGAGGGCGCCCTGCTCCGACGCCTCCGCCGGACCAGTGAGCCGGCTGCCACTTTGCGACGCGCAATCCGGTTTATCGGTCATACCGGTGGAACCAGACCCGTCCGGGAGTTAGAGCAGGCCGTCGGGGCGGGAGCGCGGCAATTGGAACGGCAATTCCGAAATGGCCTGGGTGTGACTCCCAAGCTCTTTTCCCGCGTAGTTCGCTTCCGGCGCGCGCTCGGCCTGATGCGGAGGCGGGGACCGGTGTCCTGGTCCCGACTCGCCGCGGAAGCCGGTTATTACGACCAGGCCCATTTGATTCGCGAAGTTCGTGCGTTGGCCGGCACCACACCGGCCCAGCTTGCAGCGGAATCGCGCGAGGTCGGATTTGTCCAATACGAATCCGACGTGCCCCTGTAGGTTCTCGCTCTCCTACCACCGGGAGGCGATTACCGTGGCGACAGAACAGCTTCAGAGTACCGAACACGATCAGCGTATCGATTACATCGAGCTGGCCGTAGCCAGCGTCCCAGACGCGAAGCGCTTTTACGGGGCTGTCTTTGGTTGGCGGTTCGAGGACTACGGACCCGACTATGCGAGTTTCGCGGATGGCCGCCTCAATGGCGGTTTTGCGAAGACCGACAAGGTCCGGCCCGGTGGGCCGCTTATTGTTGTCTTCGCGGTGGATCTCGAGGCGACCCAGAAGCGCGTCGTCGCCGCGGGCGGGAAGGTGGTTCGCCCAACTTTTTCGTTTCCCGGCGGCCGCCGCTTCCACTTCATTGACCCTAGCGGTAACGAGCTGGCAGTTTGGTCGGACCGAGCCGGCTAACACAGACGCTAGCCCTCGTTGGTTGCAAGAGGGCTGCCTGACTGCTTCAGGAGCTTCGTGCAAGGCGAGATGATGCGGTTTCGAGCCAACGGCCGCACCGCACCGGGGTATTTGAATACCGGCGCGGGCTCAGGGCCGGGGCTCGTCATCATTCAGGAGTGGTGGGGGCTGGTGGACCACGTCAAGCAGCTTGCCGATCGGTTCGCCGCGGAGGGCTTTATCACCCTCGCTCCCGATCTCTACGACGGGAAGACAACCAAGAGTCCGGATGAAGCCGCCAAGCTCGCGATGGCGCTTCGGATTGAAGACGCGGCCAAGGACATCGAGGGCGCCGCCGACCATCTGTTGACGTTGTCGAACGTGCAGCCCAAGAAGGTTGCCACACTGGGCTTCTGCATGGGCGGCCATCTCGCACTCTTCGCCGCACAAAGGTTTCCCGGAACGATAGCAGCCGTCGTGGATTTCTACGGTGGGAGTCACCCCGGAGCCCCTCTCAACCCGAACGAACTGCAGGTGCCCGCACAGGCCCATTTCGGCCGTCGCGACCGGAGTATCAAGGAAACCGACGCACGGGCCCTGATAGAGCGGTATCACGCGGCTGGAAAGTCCTTCGAGGCGCACTTCTACGATGCCGGTCACGCCTTCTTCAATGACACCCGGCCCGAGGCATTCGACGAACCCTCGGCCGACCTCGCCTGGCAGCG
The DNA here is from genome assembly GCA_035495075.1 of Gemmatimonadales bacterium. Classification (GTDB taxonomy): domain Bacteria; phylum Gemmatimonadota; class Gemmatimonadetes; order Gemmatimonadales; family GWC2-71-9; genus DASQPE01. The sequence goes on along the minus strand of DATJGL010000261.1, from coordinate 4,443 downwards.
GACTCTCACCTTTCTCCGCTCGCATCTGCAGTAGGTCCCAAGCGTGGAACGAGTCGAGAACCTCGTGATCGGTGCCGGCCCGGCAGGGCTTCGGATCGCCCAGGTGCTCGGAGACGCGGGGCGTGAGGTCCTCGTACTCGAGAAAAATCGGGAGGTGGGACCGAAGACCTGCGCCGGGGGGCTGACCCGCAAGGCCGTTCGCGAGCTGGCACCCCTCGGGCTACCCCCCGACCTCGGGCTCGAATCCGTCGGGCATGTCGCATTTACCGGCGGAGCCGCGCATTCGCTGAATGCGGCGGCATCGATGGTTCGCACCATACCGCGCCGAGATCTGGGCCAGCATCAGCTTGCATGGGCACGGAAGGCCGGCGCGGACGTCAGGGTCGGTGTGGCGGCGACGCGGCTAGATCTTGCTGCGCGGACCGTGGGCGCCGGTGATCGTACGATTCGCTATGGCCGGCTGATCGGGGCCGACGGGTCCGATTCGGCTGTACGGCGCGCGCTCGGTCTTCCGCACCCGCGGGCATACTTCGCCGCTGAATTCAATGTGCCGGGCCTCCATCTCGTACCCCTCAGGGTGGAATGCGACCCCAACACGCTGCTGAACGGATATTTCTGGGTGTTTCCGCACGTGTGCTACACGTCCATTGGGGCGGTGGCCCCGAAGAAGCTCGTGGCGCCCGCGTTCGTACGCCGCTATCTGACAGCGCGAGCGCAGGCGCTCGGCGCTGACCTCGAAGCGATACCGTTCGAGGGAGCAACCCTCGAGGTCAGCGCCGCCGGCTTCGATTTCCCCGGGGGGGTCCATCTGGTTGGTGACGCCGCGGGCATGCCCTCCTCACTTACCGCGGAGGGTATTTATGCCGCGCTGGTGACCGGTGAGGAAACCGCCTGCCGCATTCTGGATCCGACGTTCCCGTCGCCCAAGACGCGCAGTTGGCTCCGCGTCAAGCGGGCGCACGACCGACTCGCCCGGGCTCTGCGATACCGGCCAGTCCGTGGTGCAGTGCTGACCGGCCTGGCGCGAATGGCCACCTGGCAGCCGGCTTCGCACCGCATGGCTGCATGGTTCCTGGGCGGCTAATCTCCCCTTGCGCGCGCTTCGACCCCGTCGTACTCTCCTTTTTCCCGTCCGCCACGGCTAGAGGAGCAGGTGAATGACGTACGTGATTGTGGAGGCTTGCATTGGAGTTAAGGACCGGGCCTGCGTGGACGTCTGTCCGGTAGACTGCATCTATGAAGGCGAAGACCAGCTTTACATTCACCCCGACGAATGTATCGACTGTGGGGCGTGCGAGCCCGAGTGCCCGGTGACGGCCATCTTTCCGGAGGAGGATGTGCCGGCCGACATGCAGGCCTACATCGCCAAGAACAAGGACGTCTTCAATGCCGACGCTCCACCAGGGAGGCCGAAGAGGTAGCCGTCAGCCGATTTTAGAATAAATCGACCCTCCTCCGCCGCGTGGCGAGGAGGGTCGTTCGCTTCTCGTGATCGAGCTAAACCTACTGCCAAGGCCTACAAGGAGAGGCGGCCCTCGAGGCCGCGACAGGCACGACCCCGGGGCCGTTCATTGGTAGGACTGCTCACAACAGCGGAGGCCCAGTGAGCACCGGACCGGCCCGCTACCACTATGAACGCACGAACCCCCGGAACAGTTTCACCACGCCTCGAGGCCGCCCAAAAAGGCACGAATGGCATCGGTCACGACCGTCGGCTGCTCAAGGGTGGGCAGGTGAGCAGCACCGGCCACGACGATCAGGCGGGCCTCCGGAATGGCAGACGCCATCGCACTAGCGCGGGCTGGGGGCGTGAGGCGATCCTCGGCGCCGACCATGACGAGGGCAGGGAGGCCGTTCAGCGAGGGCAGCATAGCTGTGCTGTCCGGCCGCTCGCGCATCGCGGCAAGGGCGCCCACTATCCCCGAAACAGGCGCCGCGGACATGATTCCCCGCACTCGCTCGACCAGATCGGCCGCCGCCAACGGCGCGAGCATGTTGGGCAACATTGTCTCGGCGATAGCAGCGGCGCCGGCCTCGCGCGCGAGACCCGCGGCTTCATCCCGCAACCGCTTCCCCTCCGCACTGTCGGCTTCCGCGCGGGTGTCCATCAGCACCAGTCCCGCAACCCGCTCACGCCAACGGCGGAGGAACTCGAACGCCACATAGCCGCCCATGGAAAGACCACAAAGGACCGCACGATCGGCTCCGATCGCGTCCAGCAACGCCGCAAGATCGGCAGCGTACGTCGCCATGCTGTACCCGAGGTCCGGTGCGTCGGACAACCCCATACCCCTCAGATCAGGCGCGACTCGGCGCCAGCCATCCAGGGCTGCGAGCTGCGGATCCCAGATCGTTCGGTCAAGCGGATACCCGTGAATGAACAGCACGGTGGGCCCTTCGCCCTCGAGGTTGACCGCCAGGTTAACGCCGTTCACCGTGACTCTGCGGACACTCCCTCGGGGCGCCGCGCGAGCGTTCATGAACTCCCCGAATTCCGTCGGCACGGGCATGGGTTTTCCATCCCGGTTGATACACACAAACACGAATTCAGCGGTTGCAATCAGTGCATCGTCGCGCACGCGACGGGCCGTTTGCCGGAGCGTGAAGCTGGTCCGACCATGGTGGGTAAGGGTCTGGTGAAACCGGAGGACGTCACCCGGGTACGCAGCGGCATTGTAGTCCACCGTGGTCTTCCGCACGGCGGGCCAGGCGCTACTCCGCGAAAAGATGTCCATGCCAGGGCCCCGCGCGAGCATCTCCCAGCGCGCGCGCTCGAAGAGAGCGAGAAACGACGCCTGGTTCAGGTGGCCGAAGGCGTCGCACTCGTCCGGGTAGACCGTGAGGTCTATTTCCTGAGCCGCCATTGGGGCAAAGATATCCAACCGACAGGGTCCTGCGAGGTGGCGTCCCGGTGTCGCCGATCTATTCTTTACGGCAGTCCAACTGTGACGTCTCAACGATCGACAGACCGCCCTCTCCCGCGACCGCCCATGAAACCAGCCACAGACTACATCCGCCACGCGGCTCGGCTCGCACGCAAGCTTCAGATGGATGCCGCGATGGGAACCCCCACCCCGCCGGACGCCGAGTTCTACAAGACGCTGTCCAAAGCGCTGGACGAGATCGCGGCCGGTTTGGAGCAGGTGGCAGCGCGTGAGTGATGGCGACCTGACCCTGGTTGCCTCAGCGGCCGAACTCGAACGCTCGCTGGCCGAGCTCGGCCGCGAGCCGCTGCTGGCAGTGGACACTGAGGCGGCCAGCTTTCATCGCTATCACGACCGGGTCTATCTGGTCCAGCTGTCCTCGCGGTCGCGCACGATCATCGTCGACCCACTGGTGGCTGGAGACCTTGCGCGACTAAGGGGGATACTTGCGGATCCCGCCGTCGAGGTGGTCTTTCACGACGCCGACTACGATCTCCGCCTGCTGGATCAGCAATACGGCTTTCACGCGACCCGGCTTTTCGATACGCGGATCGCCGCCCAACTCCTGAACGAGCCAGGCATCGGGCTGGCGGCACTGCTCGAGAAATACCTGAGTGTGTCGCTCGACAAGCGCTTTCAGCGAGCGGACTGGTCCATTCGGCCCTTGTCACCCGACATGCTGCGTTATGCCGCCGATGACACGCGGCACCTCCCAGCCCTGAGAGACATGCTCAAGGATCGCCTGATTGCGCTGGGGAGACTCGCTTGGGCAGAAGAAGAGTTCGCACAGCTGGAGCAGGTTCGGTGGGGACCGAACGACGGGGAAGGGCCGGGCTACCTCAAGGTCAAAGGGGCGAGGACGCTCAGGGGACGATCGCTCGCCGCCCTGCGAGAGCTGTACCAGTGGCGCGACGAAGCTGCGGCGCGGAGCGACCGCGCCGCCTTTCGTATCCTCAACGCGGAACCACTGCTCGAGATCGCGAAGACGTTGCCAACGGACACGGCTGGGCTCCGAGCCATCCGAGGCGTGGGGGCCGATCTGGTCGAACGACGGGGTCGGGAGGTACTCGCCGCAGTCCGGCGTGCCCTCGACCTTCCCGAGCAGGAGGTTCCTCGCATCGAGCGCGGCCCGAGGCGGGCTCCCGACCCAGCGTTCGACGCACGGGTAGAGCAGCTCAAGGCCAAACGCAACGAACTGGCGCTTCGCCTGGACCTCGCGCCCGGGGTCTTGTGCCCCAACGCTACGCTCGAAGCGATTGCTCGCGCGTTGCCCCGCACGCTGGACGAGCTTCGCGCTATTCCGGGGCTGCGCCGCTGGCAAGCCGACGCAGTGGGGGCCGACTTGCTCGCCGCGATCAGTGGTCGGGTGTGAGCCTGGTCAGTGGCCCAGGAACGCCCGAACGCGCGGGTCCATTCGCTCGGGGGTCCAGTAAGGCTCCCAGACCAGCTCCACGTCCACCGAGCGAACGCCTTCGAGGTCGGCCGCGACCTCCTTGACGCCCTGGAGGATCTCAGCGCC
>DATJGL010000260.1:0-8771 GCA_035495075.1 Gemmatimonadales bacterium | reverse complement strand
GACCGAAAGGTCGAGCGGCACCGTTCGGCCTCGTCGGTCACCCTGATCGATGTACTGGTAGGCTGCGTCGATACGGAAGCTGGTCCCGAGTCGGGTGCCGAGTCCTACCGTAAAGGACGAACGATCGCCCTCCGGCAGGTTTGGGGTGACCGCATAGTCGGCCGACGCGCCGTTATGGATGTAGTAGCCGCCCCGGAGCGTCAGTGACGGTTTGACCGCGAACTCTCCACCCAGCCGGAAGTCCCACACATCGTGGTTGTCCTGATGAAGCACCTCGGTTGGAAGCTTCTCGAACGCGATCGCGACCGAATCGAACAGCTTCCAGTGAGTGTACTGCAGGTCACCCAGCAAGGTCAGCTGAGGTGTCGCGCGGACGGCAACACCGGCCACGAATTGATCGGGCAGGTGGATCGTCGTCGAGGCTGTCTGATTGGTAAGTAGTCCGTTGGTGAATTGAGGAGCGACGATCTCGTCGACCGAGGTGCCGGCCGGAATACCGGGTAGAGCCACCGGGACGACCAGGCCGGTCGGTACTTGAGAGATCTCTACGGTTCCATTGTTGAAAGAAACAGTCTGGCGCGACATGTACCGGACGCCGACATCGAGCCAATCGGTCACCTCGACGCCGACCCCGACGTGGAAGCCGGTGTGGACCTCGTCGGCGCTGAGATTCGCGTCGGCGAAGTCGGTTCCGGTCGCGACACCCAGATTTGCGAAGGTGATGCCAGGAGCGGCCTGCTGGCTCGAGAGGTCCACCCGCTGCTTGAGCTGCAGGTGCGCGAAGTTGATATCCAGCCCGGCTCCCACCGAAAACCGTTCGCCGAATCGGATGGCGGCAGTGGGTTGCAGGTAGATCGCGCGGATGTCGCTCCGGTAGCCGAGGAATCTGGCTTCAGAAGTGGGCGACCACTCGGTCGTAAGTCCGTACGGTGCGAAGAGGCCGAGCCCAACGCTCAAGCGGTCCAACCCGCCTTGCATCGGGAAGCCCTTCACGACATAGAAGTTCGGCACCGGCCGAACCTTGTCGACCATATCGGTATGCAACCCGGTTGCGTCGTTGGTAAAGCCGCCGCGCGCCAGAATCAGCGTGCCCCCCCCGCTGATGACGTCGGGCGTCCGGGTAATATTCGCGGGGTTGAAGTACATGCTGGAGCCGTCGGAGCAGGGCGACGCGACTCCGGTGCCCGCGCGACCCATCACGCAGGCACTCTGCTCGTAGACCCCGAAGCCCTGCGCGCTCGCACCCCGGGCCAGAAGGACCGTTGCCACGGCCAGAAGTGCGCCGCGCCCCACTGTTGAACGAGTCATCGGATGAAACTCCGAGAGGGCTGGACGATCGGTTGGTTCAGTTCTCCTCGCTAAACGACTGCGCGTAGCCAGCCGTCAACGGCACCCGGAACGCCGGCTCGCCGTCGAGTGCAATTTCGAAGGCGAAGGGCCCGGGTCGCGGTAGTGGGACGTCGAACACGAGTACGGCCCCCGCTTCGACGTCTACCACGCCGGCTGGGGGTTCGCCGAAATGCACGGTGCCCTCGCCTCCCAACAGCTCAGCCCCGGCCTCATCGACGAACCGAATTCGAATGGCGTGGACACCTATCTCGGTGCGGCGTCCGCGCACGCGGAGGACCAGATGGGTCCGGGGATGTACCGCCGGGAACCCACCCACCCACACATGCTGGAAGATGCCAAGGACCGAGAGCTTACCCTGTTGGTCGATTAGGGCGTAGTCGGCTAGAACCGCAAAGTCGACCTGCAGGCTCAGGACACCCGGATCGAGGTGACGACATCGTTCCGCTCGATCCGATTCACGACATCCATTCCCTGGGTCACCTGACCGAATACCGTGTGCTCGCCGTCGAGATGGCGCTGTGGCGAATGACAGATGAAGAATTGGCTTCCGCCGGTGTCTTTCCCCGCGTGAGCCATCGACAGTGTCCCCGCGACATGCTTGTGCGTGTTCAGGTGGGTCTCGCACTTGATCCGGTAACCCGGACCGCCGGTGCCCACACGCGGATTGTTGACGTCGCGCGAGAGAGGGTCGCCGCCTTGAATCATGAAGTTCGCAATGACTCGATGAAAGCGGGTTCCGTCGTAGAACTCGCTATTCGCGAGCTTCTCAAAGTTTGCCACCGTCGCGGAAACTTCCTGGTCGAACAGGTCGGCGACGATCGTACCTTTGCTCGTGACAATAGTAGCCGTCTTGGACACGATGATCTCTGCTGGGGAAAAGTCAGGGGGCAGATAATCTAACCTGCGGCCCGACGGAGAGTAACGTTTGCTCCCAGGCCGATTTAGTCAATGCTGGGGCCATGCACGCATCACCCAGACAGGCGTAGCCCGCGGGGACGACGTCCCGATCCAGCATCGCCCTGAGCGCCGGCGGGAGCGATGTCTCGGCTGCTGCATCCGCCGGAATCCACCGGGCCACTCGGCGGGGGGCGTACGTTGCGAGCGCAGCGTGGTGCATGTCCACACTGTCTGAATCGCCTGACTGGCCAACGACCACGAAGTGGGTAGCCGGATGGAGATGCCAGTCCAGCGCGATCAGATAGGTGGCTGCGTGCAAGCCAAGACGCGCGACTTCTCCGGCGAACGAGCGCAACAGCTCGCCGGCACGGTCGCGCCAGGTCCGGTCGCCCGTCAATTCCGCCAGACGCCCCAGCACGACTCCCGCGACGCCGTTGGCGGAGGGCGTAGGTGCATCCTCCAGCGGCTTGAGCCGAGTCGGCAGCAGCCCCTTCTCACCCGCCTGGCTGGTGCGATCGAAAAGCCCGCCGCGGGTTGCGTCGCGATAGTCTCGCCAGACCCTCGTCATGATCGACCGGGACCATTCGAGCCACTCGGTTTCCCCAGTAGCTTCGAACGCGTCCAGCGCGGCCGCGGCGACGAGGACTTGATCCTCCAGGAGTCCTCCTGGGCCCGAAGCTGTGTGCGGCACCGCGTCCGGCTCGGGGCACTCGGCGCGCAGCCGACGCAGCGTGAGGAGCGCATGGGATTGGGCCCACGGGTCGTTCAACACCGCCCCCGCGTTGAGGAGGGCCGAGACCATCATCGCGTTCCAGTTGGCATACCGGGTGCGATCCACGAATGGCGCGGGACGAGTGGCCCGCACAGCTCGCATCTTGTCTCGAGCCGAACGAAGCAGTTCCACCGCGCGCTCTTCCGGAAGGCGCAGCCGGCGGGCCATCGCTTCGATGGCCACCGGGGAATACAGCACGTTCTTCGCGGGATTGTGGTGCATCTCTCCCGCAGTGCCGATGTCGTAGAACTCGGCCGCGACCGCGAGTTCCTCTGCCGTGAGTGCCGCAGAGGCCTCGTGGCGAGTCCAGGTGAAATAGTCGCCGTCGTCGTCTGCACCCACGTCGGCATCCTGGCTCGCCGCGTAGCCCCCTTCCGGGTCTGACGCCACCTCTCTCACCCAGCGGATGATGTCCCGCCCTACCACGGCGTACGCTGTGGTCCCGAACGCGGCGTAGGCATCGGTGTAAGCCCGAAGCAGCTCCGCATTGTCGTACACCATCTTCTCGAAGTGAGGAACGATCCATTCCGCATCTACGCTGTAGCGGTGGAAGCCACCGCCCAGGTGATCGCGGATGCCGCCCCGTGCCATTCCCTCGAGCGTGCCGTCGACTACGGTTCGAAGCTGGGAGCGGGGGTCGTCCCACCAGCGCGCGAGGAGGAACCGGATCGCTCCAGGATGAGGGAACTTCGGCTGGCTGCCGAAGCCGCCGTTCACAGGATCGAAGACCTGGATCATCCCGTCCACGGCCACGTCGATGATGGCGGAACTCAGCTCCGCCGGCGCGGATTCGTCGCCATGTCGGAGGACTGCATCCCGGATCGCCGCAGCCTGCGCCTCGAGCTGCCCTCGGCGAGTGCGCCAGGCGTCGAGGACGCTGGCAAGGACTGTACGCAGCCCGGGGCGGCCGTACTTCCCATCCGGAGGAAAGTAGGTCCCGCCGTAGAAGACCTGACCCTCCGGCGTAAGGAACGCCGTCAGCGGCCAACCGCCCTGTCGGGTCAGCGCCTGAACGGCTCGCTGATACCGGGCATCCACGTCTGGTCGTTCATCGCGATCGACCTTGATGCAGATGAAGTTCCCGTTGAGGAATTCGGCGATGGAAGGATCCTCGTAGGACTCGCCGTCCATGACGTGACACCAGTGGCACCACACGGCCCCGATGTCGAGGAGGACGGGCTTGTCGCCGACGGCAGCCGCGGTGAAGGCCTCCTCCCCCCAGGGGTACCAATGGATCGGCTGGTGCGCCGCCGAGCGGAGGTAGGCGGAGCTGGTTTCGGCCAGGCGGTTGGTCACGGACGAATTGCCCGAATCACGAGCGCCTCCCGCGGCCAGTAAATCCCGCCTGATGGATGGCCGAAGCCGTTGAGGAATTCCACCATGTCTCCGTCGAGCAGTGCCTGCGTTGCGGGATCGAGTGCAGCGTAGCTCGCAGCGATTCGACCCGTTGCCACCCGAAGTGTGCGCCAGGCCGCGTCGGCCGACTCAGCCTTGAAGGCCACCTCGATCGGCGTCATCTCGACGTCGCTGAATCGCTCGAGCCACGCCCGCGCTTGGAGTGGACTGCCCCATTTGAACGGATCGTGTGCGTCAGGCCGAAACTCGAAGTACTTGAAGGCAAGCCGCTGATAAGTGCCGACGCTGCCGTCCGGATACCAGGCAAGCAATCCCAACCGACCTTGTGGCCGGAGCACCCGCGCCGCTTCTGCCGCCGCGCGCACCGGATCGGGCGCGAAGATAAGCCCGAAGCTTGAGATGACGGCGTCGAAACGCTGACTTGCCAAGGGCAGGTAAGCGGCGTCGCTCAGGACGAACGACGTGCGCTCGCGGCCGAGACCCTTCGCCAGGGAGACCATGCCGCGGGAAAAGTCCACTCCGATTACGGGCGCGGCGCCGAGTTCCCGGGCCAGGAGCGCTGCTGTCCCGGGCCCGCAGGCGACGTCAAGGACGCTGTCTCCCGGGCGGATGTCGATCGCCATGCAGAGCGTTCGGGCTGCCGGGCGGAAGTCGGGAGCAACCTGACGCTGATACTCCTCTGCCACTCGGGTCCAGGCATCGGGCATTCCAGTCAGCAGGCTCGCCATGGCTGAACGGTAACGAAAAAGGGGGCGACTTGCGTCGCCCCCCATTTGTCGGCTGGTCAGTCGCCTACTTCTTCCCGTGACTCAGGGTCCACACGTAAGCGGCGACTTGGTTCACCTGGTCGTCGGTGATGTTCGAGCCGCCACGCGCCGGCATCGGGATGCCGCTCTTCGATTCCTCCTTGGTCACACCCTTCTTGACATAGGCCGAAATGCCGGCATAGCTCCCATCGCTGTGGAGCCAGGTGTGATTCACCAGATTGGTGGTCGGCCCCAACATCCCTTCCGCATTCTGGCCGTGGCAAGCGTAGCAATTCCCGGCGCCGGTAAAGATGGCCTTGCCCTTATCAACCATTTCCTGGGTTACCCCGCTCGGGAGGCCCTGCGCTCGCGCCGGCGCTGCGGCGGCGACGAGGCCGAGGGTGACGAGCAAGCCCAACCGAGTGCGCATTTCCATCGTGCGAGCTCCCTCTCGAGTGTGTCGTAGGCTGGCAGCCGGTGCACGGCGCGAGGCCGAAGCGTAAGTATACGAGCCGTCGGACACAGAACAAGCAAATGCGTGGTTTGATCGAGTGCCGGCACCGCGGGAAACGCAACTTGCGGACCTACCCTGGTGCGGTGCTACAACATATTGCGGAGTAGTGACTTGCGTGCTCAGCGCGGCCCTGGACAGGTTGACGTTGCGTCACTTCTGTGGGCCACCTTGGCCGGCCTCAATTCGCCGGCGCCGCCCCACCTCGCGCGGCACTGAGCGCGGACGTCTTGGTCCTGAAGATTCCCGGATCGTACGAGCTTCGCGGGTTCCACAACACCCACGAGTCGATGCCGAGTTCCTGCGCGGCTCGAATCTGAGCCCGCACTTCGGTGGGCGAATACCGGGGCGGGCCCAACGTGAAGGCCTGGAGATAAGGCCGAATCTCGGCCGTCTTCCCAAGCGGCCCTGACCGCTTCAACCCGTCCTCCAGCGCTCGCCTGACCATGTGGTACGGCTCGCTGTTCGGGTGGCGGACGTTATACACCCCGCGGTAGTAGTGGCTTGGGTAGACCATCGGCAGGACGACGTCGGCGGTGCGGACCAGATCTTCCCACAACTGCCCGATGCCCATGTCGTCGATCGCGGTGGTTGTGAGGCCAAAGACATCGATCGTGAAGGGCACGCCGAGTGGTTTCGTGCGGTCCCGCAGCAGGGTGAGGCCCCGCGCTACGCCTTCGCGCTTGGTCTCCCCGGCGCCGCGGGCCGGGAAGACGGCCGTGGCCATTCGTTGGGCCGGCTCATCGGGAAAGCGCACGTAGTCGTATTGCACCTCAGCAAACCCCATCCGGACCGCCTCCTCGGCCAGCTGGGCAGCGTAGATCCAAATGGAGTCGTTGAACGCGTCGACCCAGGCAAAATTGAGCCTGTCTCGCCACAGGTCGCCATTCACGTGCTGCACCGACCACGCAGGCTTGCGTGCGGCCAGCAATGGGTCCTTGGCCACAACGATGCGCGCAATCGGATAGATCCCGTGCTCGCTGAGCACGCGCAGCCGGCGCTCGGTATCGCGAGCTCGGCGCTGATCGTTGGCACCAATTTCGACCGCCGTGGGTACGGATGAGCGGTAGGTCAGAAACCCGGTGTCGTCCTTTACATCGATCACGAACGCATTGATTTCAGTCGTGTCGGCCAGCTTGACGAGCTCATCGAACCGGCGCCCCCCAAAGGCCCAGGCATTGACGTAGATGGCGCGGATCGGCTTGGGCGGATCGAGCAGGGGCGGAGCCGGCCACGATGGTGGCTGGCTCGCCGCTCCCGGGAGCGAGTTCACCGGAGGAAGGGGTGGGCTCCCAAGCTCGTCGCCCCAACGCGTAGGCGTCTGCGCCTCGAGCGCAAGGACTTGCAACGCGGTCGCGAATGCGGCCGTGCATAACACCGATCGAAGCATGCCTGGTTCCGAGCGTGATCATGGGTGGTGCGACACGTTCCAACTCACGCGCGAACGCGGAGTTGGCACGCACTGCGTGCCCACGAGACAACCGGGCTGCCTTCGACTAGAGCAATTCAGGGGCCTGCGAGGGGAGTGATTTCGATGCGGCGATTGATCGAGCGGCCGGTGGCGCTCGTGTCGGCAGTGAGCGGCACTGTGGCGCTGTAGTTCTTGGGTACCAGCCGTTGGGGCTGAATTTTCTTGTTGATGAGATAAGAGCGCACCGCTTCGACGCGGAGGCTCGCGAATTGGCGCGAATCGGACTCGGCGCGCGACCCGGCGGTGTGCCCGCCGATCTCGACGCGCAGCGCCGGGTTGGCGTTGAGGGCAGCCGCGACGGAGTCCAGCGTCGGGCTTGCCGAAGGCCGGAGTCGAGCGCTGCCGGGCGAGAACGCGTTATCGCGCAAGACGAACACCGGTGGCGTTTCGCCGGTCGGCTTCGCTGCGGCCGCGCCTACGGCGGCTCCTGCCGCGGCGGCGGGCGGAGGAGGCCCCGGCGGGCGAGGTGGAGCCTGCCCGCCGGGTGGTGCGGCCCGTTTCTGCCCCGGCTGCCCGATGGGACAGCCGTTGGCATCTACCGGGGTTCTGGGAGGCGTGCCGGGGCACTTGTCGATACCGTCGAGCACGCCGTCGCCATCCGTATCACTGGGGCAGCCAAGGGCATCCACAGTGGCGCCCTTGGGGGTGTCGGGGCAGCGGTCCAATCCGTCGTAGACCCCGTCACCATCGCTATCGATTGGGCACCCATTCGCATCGACGGCTGCCGCGAGAGGCGTGTCCGGGCACTTGTCGAGTCCATCCGGCACGCCGTCGCCGTCGCTATCGATTGCGCAACCCTCCGCGTTGACCTTGGCGCCGTGCACGGTCCGCGGGCAGCGATCCAGTCCGTCGGGCACCCCATCGCCATCGCTATCCACGGGGCATCCATTCTTATCGACGATCGCTCCCTTCGGCGTGCCTGGGCACTTGTCCTTCCCGTCGCGGACCCCATCCGAGTCCGAGTCGGTGAGCGAGTAGCCCAGCATGACGCTGAGCCCCAGGTTGCCGCCGAAATTCGAAAACTTGATGTCACCGCCGACGTTTCGATTGAGCACCGCCTCGCCTCGCACCATGAAAGTCGGGGTGATCCCGATGCGGAATCCGCCCCCGCCAAGCCAGGCGGTGCCGGTGCCGCAAATGACCCCCACGGTGGGGCAGTTGCTTCCATAGGTGGTCGAGCCGATTCCGGCTTTCAGGTAGACGGAGTGGTTCTGGCCGACCATGAAATTGTAGAGGAGTGAGCCCGAGATTGTCTTCACGTCCACGCCCAGCGACCCGCTCTTAGTCTTGGGCTTGAGGATCGACCCCTCTCCCTCGATCGACAAACGGATGGGCAGCCAGAAACCCACGCGCAGCAGGCCGCCGGCTCCCGTGCCAAGGTCGGTCGAGTCGCTGAAGCTCATGACCGAACCTGCGGCACCGATCTCGGCGACATTTCTGCGTTGAGCACTGGCGGCGTGGGGCAACGCCAGGAAGGTGAGCGCGGCGAGAGCCGCGCCCCGAAGCGAGCTCATGGCCAAAATAGATATGTTCGCCCCGAGGCCCTGACAAGCGGCGCCATTTCTTGCATCGTGACGCCGCGCACACTGCAACCCCTGGCAACCCTGCCCAGCCGCCACTACGATTCGACCCTCCCCCACCCCCGCCGATTGGTCGAGGAGAATGAGC
>DATJGL010000259.1:0-10475 GCA_035495075.1 Gemmatimonadales bacterium | reverse complement strand
GATGCAGGTGGCCCAGGACAGCGGCCTCGTCGCCGGCTCTCCTGTCGTGTTTGCGCGAAACCGGCTGGTCGTGATTACCCCCGCGTCGAATCCGGGCCGAATCGACCGGCTCGAAGATCTCGGCAAGCGGGGTCTCAAGCTTGTGCTCGGCGCGGAAGCCGTGCCGGTGGGGAAATACAGCCGGGAGGCGTTGGGCCGCCTCGGCGATGCGCCAGGGTTCGAAGCCGATTACTCCAAGCGCGTGCTCCGAAACCTGGTCTCGGAAGAAGAGAACGTGAAGTCGGTGGTCTCCAAAGTTCAGCTCGGCGAGGCCGACGCCGGGATCGTGTATGTGTCCGACGTGACTCCATCGGTTCGAAAGGCCGTGCGCACCATCGAAATTCCCGACCCCTACAACGTCGTCGCGACCTACCCCATTGCGGTGCTCCGACAATCCCAGCAGCCCGCCGCGGCGCGCGCATTCGTGGAATACTTTACCTCGGCGGAGGGCCAGGCCGTGCTCGCCCGGCACGGCCTCCTGCCCGCGGAGGCTGCATCGAACCAGCCGGCAGCCGGCGCCCCACGGTGACCGATCGGAGTCCAATGTGGCGACGATATCTGGCCGCGTGCTGGCAGGTCGAGTCGTCACGGCGTTCGCCGCTGCCGGTCTGCTCTTCCTGCTCGTCCTTCCGGTGCTCGCGCTGTTGCTGCGGGCACCCGCCTCCGACATTGTAGCTCGGCTGTCGCAGCCGGCCGTCTTCGCGGCCGTCCGACTCAGTCTCCTGACCAGCGTGTGTGCGGCGCTGCTCGCCACCGTGCTGGGTCTCCCGGTCGCCTACCTGCTGGCCACTCGGGAGTTCCGCGGCAAGCAGGTGCTCGAGGCTATCATCGCGCTGCCCATGGTGCTGCCGCCGACGGTGGCGGGCGTAGGGCTGCTCCTCGCGTTCGGCCGCGCCGGGATCGCGGGCCGCGCCCTGAGTCTGGTCGGCATAAGCATTCCGTTCACCACGGCAGCAGTGGTAATCGCCGAAGCGTTCATCGCTGCGCCCTTTTTTGTCGGCGCCGCTGCCGCGGGATTTCGCGAAGTCGAGCCTCGCTACCTGGAAGCAGCGGCGACGCTCCGAGCAACACCGGCCACGGCGTTTTTCAGAGTCCTGCTGCCGCTGGCATTCCCCTCCGTGCTGGCCGGCGCCACGATGAGTTGGGCCCGCGCCATCGGTGAGTTCGGGGCCACGATCACTTTTGCCGGCAACCTTCCGGGTGTCACGCAGACGATGCCGTTGGCGGTCTACGTCGCGCTGCAGACCGACCTGGAAGCCGCGATCGCTCTTTCCGTGCTCCTCGTGCTGCTTTCCCTAATCATCCTCCTCGTCGTCCGGGCCGTTCCGTTCGGGCCTGCTGCGATCCGTGCTCAGCGCCGAGCTGGTTAAGCGGCTCGGCGGACTCTCGCTCTCCGCGAGGCTCGACATCGACGCCGGGAGCACGCTCGCGCTGGTGGGCGAGAGCGGCGCAGGGAAGACAACCGTACTCCGCCTCCTTGCCGGCCTCGCCGACCCGGATCAGGGGCGCATTGCCCTGGATGGCCACACGTGGTTCGACCGTGCCGGCGGCATCTCGCTGCCTGCCTGGCAGCGGGAAGTGGGGTATCTCTCGCAGGACTACGCGCTCTTCCCCCACCTTTCCGTCTTCGAGAATGTCGCGTTCGGGTTGCGGGCTCTGGGAACGGAGCGTTCGGTCCTCCGGCAACAGGTGGAAGCGATGCTCTTTCGCTTTCACCTCCAAGCGCTGACGACTCGCCAGCCGGACCAGCTTTCAGGAGGCCAGCAGCAGCGGGTCGCACTGGCGCGGGCTTTGGTGCTCGAACCTCGACTCCTGTTGCTGGACGAGCCGCTCTCTGCGCTGGACCTCAAAACCAGGCGCTCGGTCCGAAGCGAGCTACGGCGGACGCTCATGGCCCTTCCCAGCGCGACCGTGTACGTCACCCACAACCCGATGGAGGCCCTTTTCTTCGGCGACCGGATCGCGGTGCTCGAATCGGGGCGGGTCACCCAGAACGGTGTGCCCGACGACCTGCTGCGGCATCCTCGCACGCCTTACGTCGCCGAGTTCATGGGCGTCAACCTTCTGCAGGGCACGATCGCCGCGGCGGAAGCCGGCGGGTTGGTCCGCGTGCGCACGCCCTTCGGATCGGTTGTCGCCGCGGACCCGGGCGACGTGGGCGAGGTGTTGGTCGCGCTCAATCCCCGCGAGATCACGCTGCACCTCACGCCGCCGACAGGGAGTGCACAGAACGTGTTCTTCGGACCCATCGTCGAGTTGGTGCCAGAGCCGCCTTTCGGTGAGCGGTTTCGCGTCGCGCTGGCGACCTCGCCGCCACTCGTGGCCGAAGTCACCCGTCATGCCGTCGAGACGCTGCGGCTGAGAGAAGGGCTGGAGGTGCACGCGGCCTTCAAGGCCACCGGACTGGTTCCGTACCGCTGAGCTGCGCCGCCCGTTTAGCGCCGCTTCGGGTTACCTTATTGTTCCTCTTCTGTCCCAGGTTCCGCCCGCATGAGCAGCACTTTCAAGTTTCCGATTCCGCGCAACGAGCCCATCCTCGCCTACGACCCGGGAAGCCCCGGCCGGGCCGCGCTCAAGGCGGCGCTCAAATCTGTCGCTGCAACGCGAGAAGACATACCGATTGTGATTGGCGGGCGAGAGATCCGTACCGGTCGCACCGAGCCGGTCACCGCACCGCACTGCCATGCTCGGGTTCTGGCGGACGTACACCAGGCCACGCCGGAGTTGGTCGGGCAGGCGGTTGATGCCGCGCTGGAGGCTCAGCAGGAGTGGGCGCACTGGCGCTTCGAAGATCGGGCCGCGGTGTTCCTCAAAGCGGCGGACTTGCTCGCGGGCCGGTATCGCGCGTCTGTCAACGCGGCGACCATGCTGGGCCAGAGCAAGACCGCGCATCAGGCGGAAATCGACAGCGCTTGCGAGCTGATCGACTTCCTCCGATTCAACGTCCACTTCGCCGAGCGGCTGTACGGCGAGCAGCCCGAGTCGGCGCCGGGCACCTGGAACCGGATGGATCATCGTCCGCTCGAGGGATTCGTCTACGCCATCACGCCCTTCAACTTCACGGCGATCGGCGGCAACCTCCCCACTGCTCCCGCGCTGCTCGGCAACGTGGTCGTCTGGAAGCCGGCGGCGACCGCGATGCTCAGCAATTGGCACTTCTTCCGCATCCTGCAAGAGGCCGGGCTGCCGCCGGGCGTGATCAATTTCGTTCCGGGAAATTCGACCCAGATCAGCGACATCTTGCTGGCGCATCCGATGCTCGCGGGGATCCATTTCACCGGGTCCACCGAAGTGTTTCGGTTGCTGCAGCAGCGGGTGGCGCATACGCTCGAGCGGTACGTCAGCTACCCGCGCATCGTGGGCGAGACTGGCGGTAAGGATTTCGTGCTGGCCCATGCCAGCGCCGACGTGGACGCCCTCGCCGTCGCGCTGGTGCGCGGAGCCTACGAGTATCAGGGTCAGAAATGCAGCGCCGCCTCCAGAGCCTATGTACCGGACAACCTCTGGCCGGCCCTGCGAGACCGCCTGGTGGGCATGATCGGCGACATCCGGATGGGCGACGTGGGTGATTTCCGGAACTTCATGGGTG
The DNA here is from genome assembly GCA_035495075.1 of Gemmatimonadales bacterium. Taxonomy (GTDB): domain Bacteria; phylum Gemmatimonadota; class Gemmatimonadetes; order Gemmatimonadales; family GWC2-71-9; genus DASQPE01. The sequence continues at coordinate 6,847 of DATJGL010000259.1, read as the reverse complement.
CCGTCATCGATCGCCGGTCGTTCGATCGAATCAGCGAGCACCTGACCCGGGCAAAGCAGGATGCCGGTGTCACCGTGCTCGCTGGAGGCGGCACCGACGGATCGGTCGGCTGGTTTGTGCAGCCCACGCTGTTGCAGGCGAGCGATCCCGGCTACCGCCTCATGTGCGAGGAGATCTTCGGGCCCGTGCTCACGCTGCACGTCTACCCGGCTGCGCGCTGGCAGGAGACGCTGGCGCTGGTGGATCGGACCAGCCCGTATGCGCTCACCGGTGCGGTGTTCGCCCAGGATCGAGTCGCGCTGCTCGAGGCCGACCGCGCGCTCCGAAATGCGGCGGGCAACTACTATGTGAACGACAAGCCTACCGGCGCCGTGGTAGGGCAACAGCCCTTCGGCGGCGCGCGTGCCAGCGGCACCAACGACAAGGCAGGGTCGATCCTCAACCTGATGCGCTGGATCTCGCCTCGAACCATCAAGGAAACGTTCGATCCACCGAAGGAGTGGCGCTACCCGTTCATGCAGGAGGCGTGAGGCATGCGGTTCACCCTCGCCGTCTGTCTCGCGCTTGCCGCGCTCGCCGGCGGCGTGCCGGGCTCACTCGCAGCCCAGAACCAACTGCTGAAGGGCACCGTGGTGGATTCGAGCGGCGCGCCCGTGGGGCGGGCCGATGTCGGTCTGCCGGAGCTGGGGCGGCGCACACTCAGCGATGCAGACGGACAGTTTACCCTCGGTCAAGTGCCGCCGGGCCAATACACCCTCGTCGCGAGCAGTCCGGGATTTCGGCCGTTCGCCAAGCGAATCCGCGTTCCCCTGAGCGAGCCGGTCGTGCTTCGGCTCCTTCCTGAGGCAGCCACACTGCTCGCTCCAGTCACGGTCACGGCCACCCGGGATCCCATCGATCCCCGCGACTCGCCGCTGCCCGCGTCGGAGTTGTCAGGTGATGCGCTGCGTCGCTCGATCAGCGTGTCCCTCGCCCGGGCAGTGGAGGTGCTGCCCGGCCTCCGGACGTTGAGCACCGGCGAACAGATCGGGAAGCCGGTCATCCGCGGGCTCGCGGGCTCACGCGTCCTAGTGCTGGAGAACGGCCTTCGACTCGAGGACTACTCCTGGAGCGATGAAGACGGGCCCTCGGTGGACGCGCGCCTCGCGGAACGGGTCGAAGTCATTCGCGGGCCTGCGAGCGTGCTCTATGGGTCGGACGCGGTGGGGGGCGTCATCAACGTCCTTCCCGCCGACCTCCCCCGCGCCGACGCTGGCCATTCGGTCTCCCGCTTCCGGACCGAGCTGTTTGGGGCCACCAACAACAAGGAGGGTGGCGCCCTGCTTGGCTTCGAAGGTGCGCGAAGCGGCTGGGGGGCCCGCGCCACTGTGCTGGGTCGCGCCGCCGGCGACTTGCATACGCCGGAAGGCGAGCTCGCAAACACGGGATTCAATGCGCTGAACGGGGAGCTCGCAGTCGGGGTCTCGGGAACCTCCGGTGGCATCTCCCTGCGTTACACCCGCTACGGGGGAGAATTCAAGCTGTTGGAAGCAGGTGGGCCCGGGGCCACAGGTGAAGGGGGAGCAGGAGGAGACGAGGAAGGTGGCCCCGAACGCAAGCTCTCGGATGATCGGGTGCAGCTGGATGCGAACCGCGTCCTCGGCGGCGGCATGCGTCTCGAGGTGAAAGCCCAGGGCCAGCGGCACTGGATCGCGGAGAATTCCGACGAGGCACCGGCGCCTGGCGGAGGGACCGAAGAAGGCCGCGTCTTCGACCTCGTGCTCAAGACTGGTACGCTGGACGTGCTGCTCCACCACGCCCTGGGTCCACGGGTGAGCGGAACGGTGGGACTCTCCGGGCTGCTCCAGGACAACGACAGCCGGGGTCCCGAGGCCTTGGTCCCCGACGCGCGGACTCGTGACGGGGCGCTATTCGGGCTCGAGCGGATCGACCTGGGGCGCTGGAGCCTGCTGGCAGGCGTTCGGGTGGACCTGCGCGGGATTGACGCCGACCCGACGCCGGCTCTTGCCTTGCCGGCGACGTCGCGAGACTACACGGCGGTGACGGGCGACGTGGGCGCGGTGTTTCAGTTGACACCCACACTTTCATTGACTGGCAATGTGGGGCGCGCCTGGCGGGCGCCCAATCTGTTCGAGCTGTTCGCCAACGGCCCCCGGCTGGGAGAAGCCCAGTTCGTCATCGGCGACACGACTCTGACACCGGAGAAAAGCTTCAACCTGGATGTCGGTGTACGCTGGGAGGGCGGTCCGGTTCGGATCGAGCTGGCCGCGTTCAGAAACCGAATCGACGATTTCATCTTCAGTGCGCCCACCACCGACTTCGAAGACTCGCTCCGAATTTTCCGCTACGGGCAGACCGATGCCACGCTGTTCGGCGGCGAGTTCAGGGCCCTCACCGATATTACACGGCACCTGGCTGCGGGTGGGCAGATCGAGTATGTCCACGGCGACGACGCCGAAGACCGTCCACTGCCGGATATTCCGCCTGTACGTGGCATCATCGAAAGCGAGCTGCACGACCTCTCGCTTGGATGGTTTCAGCGAGCAAAGTTCGGAGTCGAGCTCGAGCTGGTCGGGGCCCAGAACCGGGTTCCGAGTTACCAGCTCGAAGGTTCGGGCGCCACGGTCTTCGACATGCCGACCGATGGGTACGCACTCCTCGACCTCGAGGCCGCCGCCGAGCACATTCTCGCCGGACACCGGCTCACCCTCGCCGCACGAGTGGAGAACCTGACCAACACGGAGTACCGCGACTACCTGAGCCGCTACAAGACCTTGGCCTTGAATCCCGGGCGGAACGTCACGTTGCGGGTCGGCTGGGAGCTGTAAACGAGGGCCGGTGTCAGCCGGACGCCTACATCGAGCATCGCCAACATCCGAATATGCGCAACACCGCCCGCCGATAACCGCGGGCGGTTGTGTTTCGTACTCTTGAGCCACGCTCGAACCGAGGACTGGGACAATGTGGAAATGGATGGCGATGAGCACGTTGTGCTCTGTGGTCTACACCTCGCTGGCCGGGGGGCAGGCCACCGTGCCTTCGGCAGCCCGCTCATCCCGGCAGGTGCTGGACGCAGTTGTGGCCGAAGGCCGGCTGAGCTTCGACGGCCGGGCCAACGTGGGCGACTTCACGGGCACGACCACCACCGTCAGCGGCGAGTTGACCGGAGGCGACGACATGACGCAGGTGCGCGGATGGGTCGAAGCACCGGTGCAAACGCTCGTAACCGGCAACGGGAAGCGCGACAAGGATCTCAACAAGTCGATGGAGTCCGACAAGTATCCGACGATCCGGTTCGAGCTCTCGGGCGTGTCTATCAAAGCCGAGATGGGCGACACGACGCAGGTGGACTTGCAGGGCCGTTTCCTGATCCACGGTGTGACGCGGGACGTCGTGCTGCCTGCGACGGTCGTCCGGGGCAGTGACTTCATCGGAATTCGGGCCGACACCCCGCTCGATCTCAAGGACTACCGGATCGGCGGCCTCAGCAAGGCATTCGGGATGCTGCGGATGTACTCGGACATTCTGGTGCACATCGACGTGACTTTTGCCCCAGGGCGACTCGCCCCTGCGGCTGAAGCGAAGAGCTGAGCGAGACCAAAATCAATTCGCCGGGACCACCCGGCGGTGGACGTATATGAGAGGAGCGGGTATGCGGTTCGCAAGACTGATCGGGGCGGTCGGGGTGAGTGCGCTCGCGGCTGCGTGCAGCAGCGGCGACAACCTCGCCCCCCCATCGGGCCAACCCCAGGAGGGCACTCGGCTGGGCGTTTCTCCCTCCGGCGAGGTCCAGTCGACGTTCAAAGTGATCAAGGGAAGCGGCGACATTACGGCGACTATCACGCAGTTCCGGGATGCGCTGGGGCAGCCGGCCAACGGTGGCAAGGCGGGGCAGCAGTCCACCGGGCGCCGCGAGATCAACTGGGACGGCGTGCCGGCTACGTTCGACAACAACAACAACTTCCCCGGCGACTTCTTCAACACTAAAGTGAAGGCGGGGGCAGTGATCACCAGTGAGGGCACCGGACTCCGCAACAGCAGCAACGATTTCGCCGACCTCAACCCGGCGTATGCGGCGCAGTTCGAGCCGTTCAGCAAGCCCAAGATGTTCGCGTCAATCGGAAGCCCGTTGATGGACTTGACTTTCCGGGTAGCGGGCAGCGACACACCAGCCGCCGTCACCGGAGTCGGCATCGTCTTCTCGGACGTGGACCGGGACGGGTCCGCCTCCATCAAGCTGTTCGACGCGAAGGGGCGGAACCTGGGTCGTTACTTCGCGCCGGTTCGCAGCGACGCCACCGGGCTGTCGTTCGTGGGCGTCGTGTTCGATGCGGCGATCGTCGCGCAGGTCACCATCGCTGCCGGCGAGGCGCCCATTGACGCAGGCCTGCAGGATCTCTCCGACGGTGGGCTTCGCGACCTGGTCGTGACGGACAATTTCCTCTTCGGCGAGCCCCAGGCTTTGCCTTGAGGCAGCGATGTCGCTCCGTATTTGCAACGGCCCGAACCTGACCATATCGTGAACGACATGACCAACACTCCACCGGACGACGATTCGCAGATCAGATTGCCGCCACCGGGTGATTCGGGCCTCACCCGGATGGCGTACCTGCGTGAGGTGCTTGGCCCCCAGATTCGGCAGTACAATGCCGACCTGGCGGGTGCAGCCGTGCTCCATCCAGCCGAGAAAGCATTGCAGGAGAGCCAGCGGCTGCTCGAGCTGTTCTTCGCCCAATCGCTCGACGGCTTCTTCTTCATGATGCTGGACGAGCCGGTGCGGTGGGACGACACGGTGGACAAGGAAGCGGTGCTGCAGTGGGTCTTCGAGCACCAGCGTGTCACCCGGGTCAACGAGGCGATGGCCGGCCAATATGGTGTGCACCCCGAGGACTTGCTGGGCCGCACTCCCGCTCAGCTGTTCGCCCACAACCCGGACTACGGAAAAAGCGTGTGGCGCCAGTTGTTTGACGCTGGCCGGCTTCACATCGAGACGGATGAGCGTAAGGACGACGGAACGCCCATCTGGGTCGAGGGCGACTACATCTGCCTGTATGCGCCTGACGGCCGCATCATGGGACACTTCGGCATCCAGCGCGACATCACGGCTCGCCGCCAGGCCGAAGAGGCGCTACGCTTCTCGGAGGAGAAGTTCGCCAAGGCGTTTCGGTCCTCTCCATTCCGAGTCACCATCGGGACCCTAGCCGAAGGCCGCTTCATCGAAGTGAACGACGCCTTCCTCCGGGACCACGGTTTCACCCGCGAACAGGTCATCGGACGGACCTCCCCGGAGCTAGGTCTCTGGGCCAACCCGGACGATCGCCGCCACTTGGTGGAGACCCTCGAGCGCGACGGCATGGTCCACGAGTTCGAGTACCCCGGTCAGACGCGGGACGGCCGGCTGCACGTCACCTCGCTGTCGGCTGAGCTGATTCAAGTAGCGGGTGAGACCTGCATTCTGGCGGTCGCCACCGACATCACGGATCGAAAACGGGCTCAGGAGGAGATTCGCCGCTCGCGCGAGGAGCTGCGTGCCCTGGCCGCGCGCTTGCAGTCGGTTCGGGAAGACGAGCGAACCCATATCGCGCGCGAGATCCACGACGAGCTTGGGCAGGCGTTGACCGGACTCAAGCTCGATCTCGCGTGGCTCCGGCAGCGGCTCAAGGACCGCAGCGATCTGACCGAGCGACTCGGGTCCGTCATGGGGCGGATCGACGGGACGATCGACGCAGTTCGGCGGATCGCCACCGAGCTTCGCCCCTCCGTGCTCGACCACCTCGGCCTGGTAGCAGCGGTGGAGTGGCAGGCGCAGGACTTCGAGAAGCTCACCGGGGTGGCTACCCGGCTCGACGTGAGCGCCACGACCATGCCCGTCAACGGCCCTACCGCGACGACGGTCTTTCGAATGCTTCAGGAAACCCTGACCAACGTCGCCCGGCACGCCGGCGCAACCCGGGTCGAAATTACGCTCGAGATCGGGCCCGAGGAGGTGCTGCTCCGGGTGGGGGATAACGGCCGCGGGATCAGCGAGGAAGAACGCACCGATCGTCGTTCGCTCGGCCTGGTGGGGCTCCGCGAGCGGGCCATTGGCTGCGGAGGCGAGCTGAGCATCGAGGGCCGGCCGGGCGCGGGCACTGTCGTCTCGGCCCGGATTCCGACCCGCCCGACAGCAAGTGAGGTCGTCCTGTGATCAGAATCTTCATCGCCGACGATCATCCGGTGGTTCGAGCCGGGTTGCGCGGTATCCTCGAAGGCGAGCCGGGCCTCGAAGTGGTGGGCGAGGCAATCAACGGGGGCGACCTTCTGGCCACCATCGGACGCACCCCTGCGGAAGTGCTGTTGCTGGATGTTTCGATGCCCGGGCCGGGCTTCCTCGAGGTGCTGCGCGACGTCAAGCGCGATCACCCGCGTCTGGGCGTACTGGTGCTGAGCGTGCACCCTGAAGACCAATACGCCGTGCGGGCTCTGCGGGCGGGTGCGGCGGGCTATCTCACCAAGGACCATTCACCGGAAGAGCTGGTCGCCGCCATTCGGAAGGTCCACCGCGGCGGCAAGTATGTGAGTCCGTCGCTGGCAGAGAAGCTGGCTACTGGCCTCGAGATCGGAGCGGCTGGTGCACCGCATGAGCAGCTCTCCGATCGGGAGTACGACGTGCTGTGCCTGCTCGGGTCAGGGCAGACCGTGAAGGAGATCGCCGGCGGTTTGGGCCTGAGCCCGAAGACGGTCAGCACCTACCGGGCCCGGATTCTCGAGAAAATGAAGCTTGCGACCAACGCCGATCTGGTGCGCTACGCCGCCCAGCACGGACTGATTCGATAACGTCGCTCCGGCCGCTCCGTCAGCCTCGATC
>DATJGL010000258.1:0-4578 GCA_035495075.1 Gemmatimonadales bacterium | reverse complement strand
GGTCGCGCTCGCCGGACTGTCGGCCGGCGGAGCCGTCGTCGTCCAGGGATTCGCACGCACGTCGATCAGCCTGCTGCAGCTCACGCTCTGGACCGTACCGCTGCTGTCGCTGCTGCTCGGAGCGGTGAGCGGAGCGGAATGTACCGAGCTCGAGTTTCTGACCGCTCTGCCGCTGCCCCGGGCGCACATCGTCGTCAGTCGCTGGGCGGCGTGGACGCTGGCGCTGTCGGCGGCGCTCGTCACGGGCTTCGGCGCGGCCGGCCTCGTCATCGGAGTGCTGGCCGGATCGGCGGACGTGGGCCGGTACATCGCGCTGGTCGGCGTGGCGACGCTGCTCGTCTCCGCCGGCCTCGCCGTCGGCCTGTGGATCGGGATCGCCGCCCGCGGCCGGGCTCGCGCCGTGGGCTTCGCCGTCGTCGCGTGGTTCGTGCTGGTAGTCGGAGCGGATCTCGCCGCGATCGCACTGCTCTCCGTGCTGCCGGCCCATACCGCCACCTGGGGTCTGGTCGCCCTTCTCACGGCCAATCCCGTCGACTCCGCTCGAGCCCTGGGCCTGGGGTTGTTTCAGGCGGACGTCGTGGCCGGTCCTACTGGAGCCGCGCTGCACCGCCTGCTCGGCGGACCGGGGGCGGCCCTTGTGCTCGCGGGACTGGTCGCGTGGACCGTCATCCCGTTGCGGCTCGCCGGACGCCGATTCGCCACGCACGACCTCTAGCCCGGCGTGAGAGGCGGGGACCACCCCAACCGTTGAGGTTTTCCCTTCAGGTGTGGGGCCTTGGCGTGTCACCAGACGCAAAGGCGCGAAGCGCGAGATGAAAATGGGCCAGCCCGCAGTCGACGCGACGAAATCGTTTGCGCACACTGGATGGCACGCCTACTCCGCCGAGGACACCTGTCGGCTGCTGGACGTGCCCTTCGCGGTGGGCCTCGAGCCCGACGAAGCGGCGCGTCGGCTGGCCCTGCACGGCTCGAACGCAATCGTATCGGCGCGCGCTCGCGGACCCCTCCGGATGCTCCTCGCCCAGTTCACCGACTTCATGGTTCTCCTCCTGCTCGCGGCAGCGATTTTGGCGGCCTTCTTGGGCGAGCCCCAAGACATCGTCGCAATCATCGCCATAGTAGTCCTTAACGGCGTGCTTGGGTTTGTGCAGGAGTATCGGGCCGAGCGCGCCATGGCGGCTCTCCAAGCGCTCGCGGCGCCGATCGCGCGGGTCCGGCGTGGCGGCGACACCCGGACTATCCCGGCTGCCGACCTCGTCCCGGGAGATGTGGTGTGGCTCGAGGCCGGCAGCCTGGTGCCGGCTGATCTGCGGCTCGTCGAGGCCGCCCGGCTGAAGATCGAAGAGGCTGCGCTCACGGGTGAGTCCCACGCGGTTGAGAAGTCCACCACGCCCCTGACGGCGCCGGATCTTCCGCTCAGCGAGCGACGAAACATGGCGTACAAGGGGACCATGGTGACCTACGGCCGCGGTGCGGGCGTCGTCGCGACGACCGGCATGCAGACCGAATTGGGCCGCATCGCGAGCCTGTTGCGCGACGAAGTAGAGGTCAGAACACCGCTCCAGAGGCGACTCACCCGACTCGGCCAGCGGCTTTCCGTTGCGGTCATCGTTCTGTGCGCCGTCATCTTCGGGATCGGCCTCCTGCGCGGTGAGGAGCCGGGACTCATGTTCCTCACCGCCCTGAGCCTGGCCGTCGCCGGAATCCCGGAGGCGCTCCCTGCAGTCGTGACGATTTCGTTGGCCCTGGGGGCGCGCAAGATGCTGAAACAGAACGCCCTCATCCGGCGCCTTCCGGCCGTCGAAACGCTGGGGTCGGTGACGTACATCTGCTCGGACAAGACCGGCACGCTCACCCAGAACCGCATGCAGGTGGAAGCGTTCCACGTGGGCGACAAGCTCGTGCGCGAGCCGCCGGCAGCGGACCAGGAGAAGCCATGGTCCTTGCTGCTCGCGGGTCTCGCGCTCAACAACGATGCCGTCCGAGAAGTGAATGGCGACGCGGAGGGCGATCCGACCGAGGTTGCCCTCCTCCTTGCGGCCGCGCATGCGGGACGGGAGAAAGCGGAGCTCGAGGCCCGGTTCCCGCGTCTGGGGGAGATCCCCTTTTCTTCCGAGCGCGCCCGGATGACCACCCTCCACCGGCTCGCCACCGGGATCGTCGCGTTCACCAAAGGGGCTCCGGAGCGAGTGCTGGAAGGGTGCTTCAATCGTTTGACCGAAAGCGGACCCGCCTCACTCGACCGGCTCGCCATCCTGGCGGCCACTGACGAGATGGCCCGCAACGGCCAGCGGGTGCTCGCGATCGCCTATCGGAGTCTTCCGGAGCTGCCAGCCGACCTCTCACCGGACGAGATCGAAGTCGACCAGACATTTCTCGGCCTGATCGGACTGCTCGATCCGCCACGCCCCGAGGCGCGGGAATCGGTAGCGCTGTGCAAGTCGGCCGGCATCCACGTGGTCATGATCACGGGCGACCATCCGGCCACCGCCGGCGTCATCGCGCGCACGCTCGGCATCGCGCGGGCGACGGATCGGATCATGACCGGCCAGGAGCTCGCGCGACTGTCCCCGGAGGAGTTCGAGCACCGTATCACGGACATCCGGGTCTACGCCCGAGTCGAGCCGGAGCAGAAGATCAAGATCGTAAAGGCGCTCCAAGACCGCGGCGAGTGCGTCGCGATGACCGGGGACGGCGTGAACGATGCCCCGGCGCTCCGCCGCGCGGACATCGGCGTCGCCATGGGTCGCGGCGGCACTGACGTGGCGCGCGAGGCCGCCCACATGGTCCTCCTGGACGACAACTTCGCCACCATCGTCGGCGCGGTGCGTGAGGGCCGCCGTATCTACGACAACCTCCGCAAGTTCGTGAAGTACAGTCTGACGACGGGGGTGGGCGAGATCTGGCCCCTGTTCCTCGCCCCGCTGCTGGGGCTGCCGATTCCCCTGCTCCCCATCCACATCCTGTGGATCAACCTGGTCACTGACGGGCTCCCGGGCCTCACGCTCGCGGCCGAACGGTCGGAGGCGGGCGTGATGCAGCGCCCGCCGCGGCCGCCACGGGAGAGCCTGTTCGCGCATGGACTGTGGCAACACGTCGTCTGGGTCGGCCTCCTCATGGGCAGCGTGACGCTGGGCGCCCAAGCGTGGGCGTACAGTACCGGATCGGCGCACTGGCAGAGCATAACCTTCACAGTGATGGCCCTGTCGCAGATGGCACACGTCCTCGCCATCCGTTCAGAGCGTGTGTCACTCCTCCGGCAAGGGCTGTGGTCCAATAGGTCGCTGTTGGGGGCGGTGGTGCTCACGTTCGCCCTCCAGATGGCGACCCTTTATCTGCCGGCGCTCAATGCGGTGTTCAAGACCCAGCCCCTTACGGTGCCTGAGCTCGTTCTCTCGTTGTTGCTTTCCACTCTGGTGTTCGTGGCCGTGGAAATCGAGAAGGCGGTGAGGCGCCGTGCCGACCGGCGGTCGCTATCGACTGCCGCCACCGGGATGGATCTGGGGAAGGAGCAACGATGAAAGCGCCCAGGCGAAGCGGGTTCCAAAGCATGGCAGGAAGATCGATCGTCGTGGGAGTGGACGCTTCATCCGAATCCCGTCGGGCTGGCGCCGTAGCATGGGAGATTGCCCAGGCTTCGGGAATGAATTGCCACCTCGTGCACGCAGTGCCGGACGCGCGGGTTGCGAAGGCGATCGGTTCCGTCCCGGTCCACGACCGTCTGCTTATCGGCAGTGCGACCGAATGGCTGTTGAGCCGACTGGCCGCATCGCTGCTGGTTGTCCCGTTCGCGCGGGCCAAACGTCGGTAGAAGCCGCCTTCCGCACCGATTCACCTTCCCTTCATGAAGGAATCGGCAGCTTCCGTGAGGAAACTCAACCGGAGCCCGTTATGTCGTGGAAGTCGATCGTCGTAGGAGTGGACGCAACGCCCGCCGGAGGGCATGCGGCACAACTGGGCTTGCAGATCGCGGCCGCCGCGGAAGTCGAGTGCCGGCTGGTGCATGCGACCCGCGATGTCTGGACGGCCATTACCGTCGAAGGGAATCCGGCGCACGCCGCGGCATTCCGGGCGGCAGCATTACATGCGGTGCGGGAGCGCCTGAACGTCGCACTGGAGGGTGTCGTCCCGTGGAAAGCCCTCCACAACGCGGACGTCAGGGAAGGGTGGGCACCCGCCGTACTGGATGACGTGGTGCGCGAAGCCGGTGCCGATCTCGTCATTCTCGGCGCCAAGCACCACACCGCGCTGGGACGCTGGCTCGGCGGCAGCACGGTGCACAACCTGGCGCGGATGCTGCGCGCGCCGCTCATGGTGACGGGTGAGCCGCCCGCCAAGATCCGGCGAGTGCTCGTTGCGCTGGACGCGTCGGCAGCCGCTCGGCCGACCTACGAGGCCGCCCGCCGGCTCGCCGATCTGTTCGACGCCGAGCTGAAAGCGCTGCACGTGATCGAGCCGCTGCCGATCCTGCCCGAGACGCCGCCACCGATGAATTCCATCGATTACGAGCAGCTGATGGAAGAGGACTGCGCCCAGAAAGTGTGGCCGATCGTCGGAGCGGAGGCCGAGCGGACGATC
>DATJGL010000257.1:0-3810 GCA_035495075.1 Gemmatimonadales bacterium | reverse complement strand
ACGGCTGACACCGTGTCCCTCGGCGCCGAGTGATACTTGTCGCGAAGCTCGCCGCTGGACTCGGTCGTGCCTTTCGATTCCTCGGGCTTGGGAGTCTGGGGTTGCTTGGGGGTCGCGTCGCTGCCGTTGCCGGAATCATCCGGCGTGAGCTTGGGCTTGCGCGGCGCGTTCGGATTGGCGCGCGGCGCACGAGCGATGTCACCGGCCCGACCTGAATCCTGGCCGGAGTCGGCTGACTTGGGTCTTTGTGCCGGGGTCGTGAGTGTATCCATGCTTGCCGTTCCCTGCCTGCTCGCGGCTGATGTAGTTGTCGACGAGTCGTTCCGGACAGTGCCGCGGTCCCCGCCGTGGCAGGCAGCAAGGGCGGCGACCCAGGTTATTGCAGCGCAGGTCCGGTACCCTACGGCCCGTGGCGTTGTCCTGGTTCCCATGGTCTGCTTTCCTCCCCTAAGGAAGATGCCGCAGCCGCGGGAAAGAGTGGCGTGACCCGGCTCACCCGGCCGGTCGAGGCTCGGAGGCGGTCGCGCTCTGCAGCCCCCCGCCGGAGCCTCTGTACTGCGCCTCTCACGGATTCAACGCCTGCAGAAGCGCGCCGGAGCCAACCCCGTCAACCGCTCACCAGGTCAGCCGCTCACGCGTACGCCAGCGGCCGGATGTTCTGGTTGTGCCGGAACAGGTTGTCGGGGTCGTACTGGTTCTTGAGCTTGCTGAGCCGATCGTAGTTGCTACCATAGGCAGCTCGCACCCGATCGCTCTCGTCCTCCGTGAGAAAGTTCACGTAGACGTTGCCGGTAGCGAACGGCGCCGTTGCCTGGAACAGATCGCGGGCCCACGCGACGCAGGCCGCGTCCTTGGCCGGGTCTTCCCAGCGCCCGTGCACGTTCATCACGAATTGACCGTCCCGATGCCCATAGGCGGTTGCGTCGTTGGCAACCCGGCTCACCGCTCCGCCCAGCTGGGCAAAGGCGATCTCGGTGCTCGGGTCCGGCAGCTTGCTCGCGTGCGCGATCAACGTGTCGATGAGACCGTCGCTAACCTCGGTGAAATCGTGCGACTTCCAGTAGTTGCGGACACCGGGCGTGAGGAGCGGATCCAGAATCGTCTGCCAGGCAGTGTATGGATGGGGAGCGATCACGTCCGCGATCGGCTTCCCGAACCCACGCAGCGGCGCTGCGACCCGCTCTCCTTCGGCGAGATCCTTTCCCGAGTAGCACGCGGCTAGGGCGAGGATCTCCTTCCCATGCCACTCCGCCGGCAGGAACGGCAAAGGCGGCGCCTTCCGCATGACGAACCAGCAGACGAATTCGTCCGGGGTCTTGGAAAGAAAGTCGCGGTAGAAGCGCAGCACGTCGCGGGCGGCGGCAAGTGGATGGATGATCAGCCCTGACAGTACCTCGGGTCCGACCGGATGCAGCCGGAACTCGAACGACGTTACGACTCCGAAATTCCCGCCACCACCCCGGATGGCCCAGAACAGGTCCGGGCTTTCCTCGGCGCTCGCGTGGGTCAGCTCCCCTTTGGCGGTGACGATCTCGGCGGAGATGAGATTGTCGATGGTGAGACCGAAGCGGCGACTCAGCCATCCGAACCCGCCGCCCAGCGTGAGACCGCCGATGCCGGTGGTCGAATTAACCCCGAGCGGAGTGGCCAGAGCCGATGCCTGAGTTTCCCGATCGACATCAGCGAGCGTGGCTCCGCCTTCGACCCGCGCCGTGCGGGCGCCGGCATCAACCTTCACCTGGCGCATCGGCGAGAGATCGATCATCAACCCGCCTTCGCACAGCGCCTTCCCGGCGATGTTGTGGCCGCCGCCGCGCACGGCGACGGGCAGGTCGTATTCCCGTGCGAAGCGCACTGTCAGCGCGACGTCGGCGGCGCTGGTGCAGCGAGCGATCAGCCCGGGCCGCCGGTCTATCATCGCATTCCATATGGTCCGCGCTTCGTCGTAGCCGGGCATCCCAGGCGTAAGGAGAGATCCGCCTAGTCCCGATCGAAGCCGCTCGACAGCATCCGTCCCGAGGTCCTTCGGGGCGCCGTCGCAAGTAGTCAACGTCGCACTCATGCATCCCCCTGTATGTGCCATCCTGATTGCAAGGAACCGCCTACCCGGACGGCATTGTGCATCCCGGGTCCGGGGTTGTCCAGTACGAAAAGGAAAGCGGTTTAGGCGACGGCCTGCTTCGGGGTGGCGGGAGTGGCGAGAAACTCGCGGAGGGCGGCCGCCGGCATCGCCGGGGCAAAGAGGTGGCCTTGACCAAGCTCGCATCGGAGGTCGACGAGGGCGGCTCGCTGTTCGGCGAGCTCGACGCCTTCCGCGATCGTTCGAAGCTTGAGCGTGTCGCTCAAGCCCACGATCGCGCGCGCGATGGCCGAGCGCTCCGGCCCTCCCCCAACGTCGTCCACGAACGGCTTCGCGATCTTCAGAATGTCGATCGGGAAGCGGCGCAAGTATCCGAGCGAGGAGTACCCGGTCCCGAAGTCGTCGATGGCAAGCTGAACCCCGAGGGCCTTGAGCTCGAGCAGCCGCTCGAGCGCCGCCGAGGTCTGCTGCATGAGAACGCTCTCGGTAATCTCGAGCACGACCGCGCGCGGGTCCACCGCCGACTCGGCCAACGCGCCGCGAGTGGCTTCGACGATGTCCCGTTCCTGGAGCTGGCGGCCCGAGATGTTCACTGCGATGGAGAGATCGAGCTCGGGATGATCGGCCCGAAGCTGACGCACCTGGCGGCAGGCCTCGCGCAGCACCCATCCCCCGAGGCTGACGATGAGGCCCGTCTCCTCCGCGAGCGAGACGAACTGCTCGGGGAGCAGCGGCCCGAGACGTGGGTGGTCCCAGCGCAGCAGCGCTTCCACGCCCCGCACGACCCCGGTGCGGAGGCAGACGATCGGCTGATAGTGCAGCTCGAGCTTCTCGCCCTCGATGGCGCTGCGCAGTGCCGATTCGAGCTCGAGCCGTTCCTTGATATCCGTGTACATGTGGGCCTGGTACGTCTCCGAACGGCCCTTCCCTCGACGCTTGGCCGTGTACATCGCCACGTCAGCGTTCCGGAGCAAGTCGTCGGCCGATTCGCCGCCGGCCGTTACCGCCACGCCGATACTCGCGTTCACCTGCACTTCGGTTCCGCCCAGGATGAAGGGCTGGGCCATTGCGGAGGCGAGCCGCTCGACCATGGCGGCATGGCCGTCCGGTCCGGGTGAGTCCTCCACCAGAATGGCGAACTCGTCGCCACCCAAACGCGCGACGGTATCGGTTGCGCGGGCGCAGGAGCGGAACCGTTCCGCCGCCGCCACCAGGAGCCGGTCTCCCTCGGCGTGACCCAGGCTGTCGTTCACCTTCTTGAAGTCGTCGAGATCGAGAAAGAGCACCGTGATCGAATGGCCGTGCCGGCGGGCGAGGGTGAGAGCGTGGCTCACGCGATCGCGGAACAGCGCGCGGTTGGCCAGGCCCGTCAGCGGATCGTGGAAGGCCTGATGCAGCAGCTCCTTCTCCAGCCGCTTGCGCTCGCTCACGTCACGAGTGTTGAGCACGATGCCGCGCACCGCTGGCTCGTCCAGCAGGTTCGTGGCGATCAGCTCCGCGTGCAGCAGCGAGCCGTCGGCTTGGCGGAAGCGCCACTCCACCGGCGCGGTCACCCCGCCCAGCTGGCCTGCTTCCCGGCAGAAGGTGCGTGCCCGATCGCGATCGTCCGGGTGCAGCAGCTCAAAGAGCGAGCGATCGACCAGCGCATCCGGCTCGTGCCCGAGCACCCGGGAGACCGACGGACTCACGAACCGAATGGCGCCGTCGGGCCGGATCACGATGATCACGTC
>DATJGL010000256.1:0-23192 GCA_035495075.1 Gemmatimonadales bacterium | reverse complement strand
CCTTGCCGCACCGAATCCCGCAGACCCGGGCTGTCGGAAGCCAGAGACGGGGTTCCACACGCCCCGGCTTCGACCACGGTAATGCCCCACCCTTCCTTCGGCGACGGGAACACGTTGGCCCACGCCTCGCGCAGCAAGCGAATCTTGTCCGCCTCGCTCACGAACCCATGGAAAGTGACGGCCGACCCGACCCCGAGTCGAGTTGCCAGGGCCTGAAGTGTCGTGGCGTAGTCTCCAGACCCGGCGATGTCCAGCCGCAAGTCTTCGCGTGTGCGCCGGGCGACGGCCAAGGCCCGAATAGCCACGTCTACACCTTTATAACGCTTCAACCGCCCAACATACAAGAACGCCGGGGACGATGCCCGCGCCCCCGCTGGACCCGGCGAGAAGTGTTGGCTGTCTACCCCGGGATGTATCACCCGGATCCGATCGGCACGAACACCACGGGCGACCAGATCGTCGCGGGTGCTTTCACTGATGGCGTGAAAGCCGGCGCGACGGTAGGCGCGGACCAGGGGGCGCTCGGACAGCCAGACGATCGTCGCAGCGGGCCAGGACGCCTCCTGATAGGCCGTGGCACCAAATAGGTGCGGCACCATCGCGCAAAACGGGAGGGAGGTGAGATTTGTGAGAAAGAGCGGGAGCTTGTTGATATCCTCGACTACCACGTCGAACGCCTCTTCCCGCAGCATCTGCCGCACCGCCCCCCGTCCCCTGAGAGCAAAGCCATTTCGGGTCGAGATCCGCCGGACCGCGATGCCCTCGACCGTGGTCTCCGGTCGAGCACCGTCCCAGCCCGAGCAGACCAGCTGGATTCGGTGCCCCGCGGCAGCGAGCCGCTTGAAGATCTCGAGGACGTGCAGCTCAGCCCCCCCCGCCAGGGGGTTCTCCGGGTCCAGCCAGTTTACGACGAGGATGTTCACAGCCGGCCGAGCGTGTGGGCGATCCGATCCAGCACGCCGTTGACGAAGCCAGGCGCCCGCGCACCGGCGAACCAGTGAGCGAGCCTTACGGCCTCATCGATGGCGACCTTGGGAGGGACTTCCGCCTGTTCCAGCTCGTGGATACCGAGGCGAAGGATATTCCGCTCGACAGTGGCGATGCGGCTCAGGCGCCAGTTGTCCGCCGCGGCTGCGGCGTGGCGATCTAGAGCGGCCACGCGCGTCACCACCTGCTCCGCCAGCTCCTCGGCCCTGTCCAGCACCGAGGTTTCGCGGCAGCCGGTGAGTCGGACGAGGCCGATTGCGATGGCAGGCACGGAGGGGCCACCCTGCAGCTCCCAGGCATAGAGAAGCTGGAGCGCGCGGGCGCGCGCTTTGGTCTCAATCCGCAGCATGGGATGCGCGCAGTCGGGCGATGACGTCGGCGGCCTCGATCGCCGCCGCGGCGGCCTCGTACCCCTTGTTGCCCGCGGCGCCGCCGGCGCGTTCAACCGCCTGATCCAGGGTATCCACGGTGAGCACTCCGAACCCGACTGGCAGTCCCGACTCGACGGAGACCTGCCCCAGGCCTCGCGTGGTGCCTTCGGCGACATACTCGAAGTGCGGTGTCTCTCCCCGAATCACCACCCCAAGCGCGACGATACAGGCGTACCGTCCCGTGCGGGCCGCGGCCGCGGCGGCGACGGGCAACTCGAACGCACCGGCGACCCAAATGACGTCGACGTCTCCGCGAGGGATTTGCGCGGCGTCCGCACAGGCGAGCGCACCCTCCAGGAGCCGTGACGTCACCGCTTCGTTATAGCGGCTGACCAGGATGGCCACTCTGCCGACGGGTCGGAGGCGGCCGGAGAGCTCAGGCATGAAACAAGAATTTAGTGCGCCAGGAGATGGCCGAGCTTGTCGCGCTTGGTCCGGAGATAGTGCTGGTTGTCCTCGGTCGGGCTGGCGACCAGCGGCACTCGTTCCACGATCTCGAGACCGTAGCCCTCCAGACCTACCAGCTTCCGCGGGTTGTTCGTCATGACCCGGATGGAGGAAAGCCCGAGATCGCGCAGGATCTGTGCGCCGATACCATAGTTCCGGAGGTCCGGCGCAAATCCGAGCCGCTGGTTGGCCTGCACGGTATCGTCGCCCGAGTCCTGGAGCGCATACGCCCGGATCTTGTTGAGCAGGCCGATCCCCCGGCCTTCCTGGTCGAGATAGACGATGACACCGCGCCCCTCGCGACCCACCAGCTCCATGGCTGTGTGCAGCTGGAAGCCACAGTCGCAGCGCTGCGAGGCGAACACGTCGCCGGTGAGACACTTGGAGTGCATCCGTACCAGCACATTCGGCTGACCGGAGACGTCTCCCATCACCAGCGCCACATGCTCCGCCCGGTCCACGTCGTTGCGATAGGCGATGACGGTGAATTCACCGAACTCGGTCGGCAGACGGGCCTCCGCCACTCGGTGAACCAGCCGCTCGGTCCGCAGCCGGTAGGCCACCAGCTGGGCCACCGTGATGAACGTGAGATTATGCTCGCGAGCGACCACTTCCAGTTCGGGCCGCCGCGCCATGGTACCGTCGGGATTGAGTATCTCGCAGATCACCCCGGCGGGCACGAGGCCCGCCAGGCGAGCCAGATCGACGCTCGCTTCGGTCTGACCAACCCGCTGCAACACTCCACCGGGACGAGCGCGGAGGGGGAAGATGTGCCCGGGACGGCGCAGGTCGGTGGGGACTGTGGCGGGATTGATCGCGACGTGAATCGTCGTCGCTCGATCGCCCGCGGAAATTCCGGTCGTGACCCCGAACCGCCGCTCTGCGTCAACGCTGATCGTGAACGCCGTCGCCTGATCCTCGGTGTTCCGCTCCGTCATCTGCGGCAGGCCAAGCTGGTCGCAACGCTCGCCGGTGAGGGCCAGGCAGATCAAGCCCCGCCCGTGCAGGGTCATGAAGTTGATGGTCTCCGGCGTGACCAACTCCGCGGCGCAAACGAAGTCGCCCTCGTTCTCGCGATCCTCGTCGTCTGCGACGATGACGAGCTTGCCGTTCTTCAGGTCGTCGATCGCTTGTTCGATGGTGCCGAAGGTCATGAATCCGAACTCCGTTTACGCTCCTCCATAAAGGCCCGCACATACTTCCCAATCGTATCCCCCTCGAGATGCACCGGATCGCCCGCCACGCGCTCTCCGAGGGTGGTGTGCTGTAAGGTAAACGGAATCAGCGAGACCTGGATGACGGAGGCGGACGGGATCGCATTGACGGTAAGGCTCACCCCGTCCACCGTAATCGAGCCCAGCGGTATCGACACGGCAGCAACCTCGGCCGGCGCAACGATGTCGAGCAGGCGGGCGTGCTCGCGCTCGGCGACCTGCAGCACTTTGCCCACGCCATCTACGTGGCCCTGCACCAGGTGCCCACCGAGCCGATCGCCTACTTGCAACCCGCGCTCCAGGTTCACCCTGAAGCCGACCGGGCAGCGGCCGAAGCGGGTGCGCTCGAGTGATGTAGCGATCACGTGAGCGGCGAATGCTCCGGCAGCGAGCCCCGTGACGGTGAGGCAGGCTCCGTCTACTGCGATGCTTTCGCCGAGCGCCAGGTCCTGGTACGGTGCCTCGATCGTGAGGTCGAGCCCATCGCTCTCCGGGCGGGCTTCGATCACACGACCGACGGCTGTCACGATGCCCGTGAACATCAGACCCGGTCCAGCACCAGTAGCGTATCCTCGCCCAGCGAGCGGCGCTCCGCCACCTGCCAGCGGGCCGCGTCCTCGAGCGGGATTGAGCGGAGGCCGCGCACCGCCGACACGCCGCCGTCACCCAGCCAGAGCGGCGCCTGAATCCAGTAGAAGCGATCTACCAGCCCGTCATCGAGCAGTGCGCCCGCCAGTCGCCCTCCGCCTTCGATCAACAGGGCTGTAACACCGGCGGTCCGGAGCTGGTGAAGCGCGTCCCCCAGATTGCGGGTCCGCAGGACTGAGAGTCCGAGCCCTTCGACGGCTTCTACGCGCCCAGGCGCCACGTTTTCCTCGGTGACGACGAGAGTGCGAGACTCCCTGCTGGTGCGGACCAGATCGAGGTGCGGCGCCAGCTCGAGCCGCCGGTCGAAGACGATACGGATCGGAGGCGCGCGAACCGCCACGGCTCCGCGCACACTCAGCCTCGGATCATCAGCCACCGCCGTACCGAGGCCTACGCCGATCCCGTCGAAGCCGGCTCGCAGCCAGTGCACGAACTCCCTCGCCTGAGGCCCTGAGACCCACCGGGACCGGCCTTCGCTGTCGGCGATCCGGAAATCGACGCTCGTGGCCAACTTGAGCGCCACGAACGGGCGCCGGTGGTCACGGGCGTTGTGGAGAAATGCTGCGTTCTGCCGGGCCGCCTCCGGTGCCATGAGGCCAATGTCCAGGTCCACGCCAGCCTCTCGCAGCCGATCGGCGCCCCCGGCCGCGACCGGATTGGGGTCGCCCAAAGCAGCCACCACGCGTCGAACTCCAGCCCGGAGAATCGCGTCGGTGCATGGCGGCTGTTTCCCGGTGTGGTTGCAAGGCTCGAGGCTCGAGACCAGGGTGGCGCCTCGCGCCCGGGTGCCCGCCGCTGCCAGCGCTTGCGGCTCCGCATGCGGCCCGCCGAACTCGGCGTGAAACCCCTCGCCCAGCACCGTTCCATCGGCCGCAAGGACGACAGCGCCGACCATGGGATTGGGATGCACGCGGCCCCACCCTTGCCAAGCAAGGTCGAGCGCGCGTCGCATGGCCTCCGATTCGTTCACGGAACGTGTTGTGCGATGCCGGGATCAGCGAGCGAACCGCACTTCTGGCGGCCCGCGGCTGATGTCACCGATGACCCAGGTATCTGTCCCGGTCTGCGCCGCAGCTGCCTGCGCGGCGGCCACCGATGTGCTGGGCAAGACCGCAATGAACCCCACCCCAAGATTGAACACATCGCGCATCTCGTCCCACCCGATACCCCCGCCCTGTTGCAGGGCCTGGAACAGCGGCGGTACCTGCCAGGAATCGGGATCGACGATGGCCTGGCAGCCTTCGGGAAGGACCCTGACCAGGTTCCCCGCGATGCCTCCGCCGGTGATGTGAGCCAGCCCGTGGACTTGTGAAAGAATGGGAGTGACGGCGCGAGCGTAGCTGCGGTGGATCGCGAGGAGCGCATCGGCGACGGTCTGGCCGGCGAGCCGGTCGCGCACACCGAGCTTCATCTGGTCGAAGACCACCCGCCGGGCGAGCGAATAGCCGTTGGTGTGGAGGCCGGTGGATGCATATCCCAGTAGCACGTCGCCGGGAACGATCAGGTCGCCATGCAGCGCTTCATCTTCCTCCACCACGCCCACGATCGTTCCCGCGAGATCGAAAGTCCCGGCTCGATAGAGACCGGGCATCTGAGCGGTTTCACCGCCGGCGAGCGCCATCCCGTGGACCTGACATCCGCGGGCGATTCCCTCGACAATACCGGCGGTCTGCTCTACGGTCAGCGCCGCGCCGGCCACGTAATCCATGAACGCGATGGGTCGGGCTGCGTGGACCAGAATGTCATTTACGCTGTGATTGACAAGATCCTCGCCCACCGTATCGAAGCGCCCCGCCTCGAGCGCCACCAGGACCTTGGTCCCGACTCCGTCCGTGCTGAGCACCAGCACCGGCTTCCGAAGGTCGGCGGGCACTCGGATCATTCCGCCGAAGGCGCCGATGCTCCCAAGGGAGAGCGTCGTTCGGGTGGCCCCGACCAGTCGACCAATGCGCTCTTTCGCGGTCTCCGCCGCGACCAGATCGACGCCGGCCGCGAGATACTGTCCGCCCGTGCGGTCGCCCGCGTGGCCGCTCACTTCACCAGCTCGGCCAGGGCCACGTGGGTGAGGTCGCGGAAGGTCCGCACCCTGCGTTGCACGTCGATCAACGTCACGCCTTCGAACCCCCGAATCCCGAAGTGCGATACTGCGTACGAACCCATGGCTGCACCGTAGACCATCGCGGAGCGCATGCTCTCCTCGGTGACGGAGTCGGTCCGGGCGAGATAGCCCATGAACCCGCCGGCAAACGCGTCGCCTGCGCCGGTGGGATCGAAGACCTCCTCCAACGGAAAGGCCGGAGCGTAGAAGGTTCGGCCCGGCTCGATCAGCATCGCGCCGTGCTCCCCCTGCTTCACCACCACGCGTTTGGGCCCATTCGCAAGAATCCAGCGCCCGGCGCGGTGAATGTTCCAGTCGCCAGAGAGCTCGCGAGCCTCACTGTCGTTCACCATGAGCAGATCCACCCGAGCCAGGAGCGCCATGAGCGCGTCCTTCTTCAGCTTGATCCAGTAGTTCATGGTGTCGCACACGACCAGCTTGGGCCGGGCGATCTGCTCCAGCACGCCGAGCTGCAATTCGGGATCGATGTTGCCGAGAAAGAGATAGCTGGACGACCGGAAAGACTCGGGCAGCTTTGGGCGGAAGTCGGCGAATACACCGAGGCGGGTTTCCAATGTCTCCCGGCTCTGGAGGTCGTAGGAGTACTTCCCCTTCCAGCGGAAGCTTTCTCCATCGGCCCGCTCGACGCCGCTCCAGTCGATGCCCCGAGCACTCAGCCGCTGCAGCTCGTCCCAGGGATAATCCCGCCCGACGACGCCTACTACCTTGACCGGGCTGAGCAGCGAACCCGCCACGGCGAAGAACACCGCCGACCCACCCAGCGCGTCGGCCGTTTCCCCAAATGGCGTGAAGACCGAGTCCAGCGCGATGCTACCCACCACGAGAAGACCCATCAGCTCACATCCGGTCCGGGGCGGAGACGCCAAGAATGGCGAGCGCGTTGGCCAGAATAGTTCGGGCCGCGCGTCCCAGCAGGAGTCGGGCGTGCTCGGTTGCCGGGCCCTCCGGCGCTCCGACTGCCCGGGTATGGTGATACCAGCCATGCACCGACGTGGCGAGCTGCTGGAGATAATTGGTGATTCGGTGCGGTTCCCGCTCCTGAGCCGCCTTCTGCACCACGTCGCGGAAGATCACGAGCTGCTTGAGCAGCTCCTGGTCCTGGTCGGCCGGCAAGGCGCCGACGGCGAGCCCGCCGGTTACCGCATCCGGCGGTTTCCCGGCCGTGCGGAAGATGCCGGACAGACGCGCGTGCGCCATCTGCACGTAGAACACCGGGTTCTCGTCCGTCTGCCGCTTGGCGAGCTCGACGTCGAACACCAGCTGGGAGTCGCCCGGGCGCATGAGAAAGAAGTAGCGCGCCGCGTCGATCCCGACTTCGTCGATCAGGTCGCGCAGCGTCACGAACTCGCCCGACCGTTTCGACATTTTCACCTCTTCGCCCCCGCGCACCACCTTCACCAGCTGCAGCAAGGCGACGTCGAAGAAGTCCGGCGGATAGCCCAGAGCAGCGAGCACCGAGCGCATCCGGGGGACGTACCCGTGGTGGTCCGCGCCCCAGACGTCGATGGCGCGGTCGAAGCCGCGATTCCGCTTGTCCACGTGGTAGGCGATGTCGGGCACCAGGTAGGTCAGGGACGCGTCGCTCTTTCGAAGCACCCGATCCTTATCGTCGCCGAATTGCGTGGTCCGAAGCCACAGCGCCCCGTCACGCTCGTAGGTGAGTCCTTTCTCGGCCAGCAGCACGAGCGTTTCTTCCACCATACCTCGATCGTACAGCGACTGTTCGGACGTGAAGACGTTGAACCGCACCCCGAAGTCGGCCATGTCGCGGTCCTGCTCTTCCCGCTGCATCCGAAGCGCGAGTGCGCGACATTGACGCACGCCTTCCTCGGCCGGCAAGTCGGCGAAGTCGGCCCCCTTCTCCCGGATGACCTGTTCCGCCGCTTCCGCGAGATACAGACCATGGTAGCCGCCTTCCGGAATGTCCCCGTCGCGCCCCAGCGCATCCTGCACTCGTGCCCAAAGGGACCAGGCGAGCTTGTCGATCTGCACGCCCGCGTCGTTGATGTAGAACTCGCGAGTGACAGCATGGCCGGTCCACTCGAGCAGCGATGCGAGGGCGTCGCCGTAGGCCGCGCCGCGGCCATGGCCGACGTGAAGAGGTCCGGTAGGATTGGCGGAAACGAACTCGACGTTGACCCGAAGACCCACGCCGATCTCGCTCTGACCGTAGGATGAGCCCCGCGCGAGAATCTGTCCAACGATGTCGGCGAGCTGGTCATCGGCCAGCCAGAAGTTGATGAAGCCGGGGCCGGCGATCTCCACCCTGGAAACCAGCCCATCCGGCAGGCGCAACTCGGCGACGACCCGCTCGGCCATCTGCCGGGGCTTGGTGCGTTCCAGCTTTGCCAGGACCATGCCGAGGTTGGTGGCGACATCGCCATGACCGGCATCGCGGGGACGTTCCAGCACGAAGTCGACCCCGGGATGACCCAGCCGCTCAGCAACCCGCGCCAGCTCGGTCTTGAGCACTTGGCTCACTCAGCGGCCTTCTTGGACTTCGGCTTGGTCTCGGTGGGCTTTTCGGCCTTGGCCGGTGCCGATGTCTCCTTCGCGTCGCCCTTGGACGGCGTGGACTCGCCACCCTTCTCCGATTCCGCCTTGCGGGGCCCCTTGCCGTCCTTGCCGTAGTCTGTGATGTAGAAGCCGCTGCCCCGAAAGACCAAACCGGCCCCACCCGAGATCTTGCGGGTGGCGAGCTTGCCGCAAACCGGGCACTTGGCTCGCGGCTTGTCGGTCATCTTCTGGAACTTGTCGAAGAGGTGCCCCGCAGGGCACTCGTACTCATAGGTCGGCATGGGCGCTCGTGTCGTCTAACTGAAACCAGGTGAAAAACTTAGCTCGTCGTGGCGAGGGGTTCAACCCGGCGCTACCTTGGAACCTTCTTGCTTCGCGAGCGACACCGTGTCTCTGGAGGATCGCCTCCGCCCTCCGCCGTCGGCCCGAAACCGCGGACCCGAGCAGTTGGTGAATCTCATCGCTGCAGCCAAGGCGTTGCGAGAGGAGCCGCATCCGGGCCGGGACGGCCATCGTCAGATAGGGCTCATACATCGGGAACACATGCGGGCCGTCCTGTTCGCGTTCGATGCGGGTGGCCGGCTTCCCGAGCATAGCGCTCCGGGCCTGGTCACCATCCACGTCCTGACCGGACGCCTCCGCGTGACCACACCAGCAGACAGTCAGGACATCGGGCCCGGGCAGATGTTGGTGCTCGAGCCGGACGTGGCGCACGATATCGAGGCCCCGGAGCAGAGTGACATGCTTCTCACGGTGCATCTGGATGGGGTGGGCAGCGGGGTGCCCTGAAACGCTGGAAGGAAGGCCAGAACCGGTTCAGGCTGGAGACCTGTACACACCCCACGCCTGCCGCAATGCGTCGCTGATCTCACCCAGGGTGGCACGAGCGCGAACCGCCTCGATGATGGGCGGCATGAGCGGCTGGGTACCGCCGGCAGCCTGGCGTACGGCCGCGAGCGCCCGGTCTACCGCGACCCGGTCTCGCGCCGCCTTGACCGCTGCGAGTCGCGCGCGCTGGCGGGCTTCGAGCTCCGGAAAGTTGGGAGCCGCGATCGGGGGAGCAGCCGAGTCATCCGTAAAGCGGTTCACACCGACCACGGTTGCCCGGCCGGATTCCTGAGCCTGCTGCAAGGCGTAGGCGCTCCGCGCGATCGCGTCCTGGAAGAACCCTCGCTCGATAGCTGCTGCCGCTCCTCCCAGCCCGTCTACCTCCTGCACCAGCGCAAGCGCTTCGCGCTCGATCCGGTCCGTCGTTGCCTCCACATACCAGCTCCCCGCAAGGGGATCGACCACGCTCGCGACCCCGCTCTCGTATCCCAGGACCTGCTGAGTCCGGAGTGCCAGGGTTGCCGACTCTTCGGTGGGTAGCGCCAGCGCCTCGTCGTAGCCGTTGGTGTGCAGGGACTGGGTGCCGCCCAGCACGGCAGCGAGCGCCTGGTACGCAACCCGAACGATGTTGTTCATCGGTTGCTGGGCCTGGAGCGTCACGCCGCCGGTCTGGGTGTGAAAACGAAGCCGGCAGGTAGCATCATCGGCCCCGAACCGCTCGCGGGCCAGCCGGGCCCACAGCCGCCGGGCGGCCCGAAACTTCGCCGCTTCCTCGAACAGGTCATTGTGGCTGGCGAAGAAGAAGGAAAGCCTGGGACCGAAGGCATTGACATCGAGGCCCGCCGCCACGGCGACCTTCACGTACTCGAGCGCGTTGGCGAGTGTGAAACCCACCTCCTGCACCGCCGTCGCCCCCGCCTCGCGCATGTGGTACCCGCTGATCGAAATCGGATTGAAGCTCATCCGCTCGTCGGCCACGAAACGGAAGATGTCCGCGACCAGCCGGAGGGAAGGCTGCGCGGGGTAGATGTAGGTACCTCGCGCGACGTACTCCTTGAGGACATCGTTCTGCACCGTCCCGGTGAGCTTGTTGCGAGGGACGCCGTGCTCTTCACCCACGACGATGTACATGGCGAGGAGAACGGCAGCTGTCGCGTTGATGGTCATCGAGCTGGAGACCCGATCCAGCGGGATGTCGCTGAAGAGCGTGGCCAGATCCTCTACCGTGTCGATTGCTACGCCGACCCTACCAACCTCGCCGGCTGCCATCGGGTGGTCGGAGTCGTACCCCATTTGGGTGGGCAGGTCAAATGCGACCGAGAGGCCCATCTGCCCCGCGGCCAAAAGCGCGCGAAATCGTTGGTTGGTCTCCTCGGCAGTTCCGAAGCCGGCGTACTGGCGCATAGTCCAGAGCCGGCTGGTGTACATCGATGTGTACACACCGCGGGTGAAGGGAAACGCACCCGGCTCCCCGAGATCCCGCCCAGGGTTCCCGGTCCAATCGTCCGGGCCGAAAACCTGCTTCACAGCGCGGAAGTCGAAACCGGCTTGGATGCGGAGGACGCGCGGCGCAGCGTGTCGGCTACGAAGCCCACGTCCTCGCGGGAGCCGATGACGAGCGGCGTACGTTGATGCAGGGTGTCGGGCATGATGTCGAGGATTCGATTCATCCCATCCGTCGCTGACCCTTCCGCCTGCTCGGCGATGAATGCCATGGGGCTCGCCTCGTAGAGCAGACGCAGCTTGCCCTTGGGATTCTTGGTGTCCCCCGGGTAGAGGAAGATGCCGCCGGCGATGAGGTTCCGGTGAAAGTCGGCCACGAGCGAGCCGGCATAGCGGCTGTTCTTGGGCTTTATGACATCCGGCATGTCGCCCTTGAGCCCTCGCACGGCGGTCTGAAAGCCGCGGTCCCAGCGACCGAAGTTGGACTCGTTCACGCTGTAGTAGGTGCCAACCCTCGGGGTCACGATACGAGGATGGGAGAGCAGGAACTCACCAATCGTGGGATCGAGAGTAAACCCGTGGGCGCCTTCGCCCGTCGTGTACACCAGCATCGTGCTCGAGCCGTACATCACGTAACCGGCCGCAACCTGCTTGCAACCCGGCTGCAGCACGTCGCTCACGGTGCCGCGCACATCGAGGCTCGCTCGCCGGTAGATGCTGAAGATGGTGCCCACCGCGGCGTTTACGTCGATATTGGATGACCCGTCGAGCGGATCGAAGAGCACGGCATATTTGCCCAGGGGGAATCCCGGCGGAATCGGAATGATGTCTTCGTCTTCCTCGGAGGCCATCACACAGACCCGTCCAGTGTGCTTGAGCGAATTCTTGATGGTCTCGTTGGCGAACACGTCGAGCTTCTGCTGCTCCTCGCCCTGAACATTCTTCTGACCGATACTGCCCAGAATGTTCACTAGCCCCGCGCGCCGGATGGCGGCGGCAATGATCTTGGCCGCGAGCGCAATGTCGTAGAGGAGATTGGAGAGCTCGCCGGTGGCTTCCGGATACCGGCTCTCCTGCTCGAGAATGAAGGCCTCGATGGTAGTGACGGATGTTGAGTTGGTGAACACGGCAAGGCCTCCGCGAAAGAAAGGCGTGAACGGTGAACAGTGAACGGTGAACGGGGGACTCCTTGTGCTGCTGGCCTCCCTGTTCACGGTTTACTGTTCACTGTTCACGCAGTTGAAATTTCTCCGTCCGTCCTTTGCTTCGCACCGTCATCACCGCTCCATCCGTCGTCACATCTATCTGACCGTCCCGATCGGTTCGCCATAGCTCGACCCGGTGTGCCTTGAGCCGAGCCAAGGTCTCCGACGAAGGGTGGCCGTAATTGTTGAATCCCACGGAGACGACGGCTACAACCGGAGTCAGCTCGTCGAGCCAGGGATCGCCCGTAGCACCGCGGCTTCCGTGGTGTCCGATCTTGAGTAACGACACGTGGCCAATCCGGCCCCGCAGCCAGGCCTCTGCGAGCAGCCCGGCATCGCCCGGGAAGGCCGCTCGGAATCCGCGATACTCTACCAGCAGGATCAGCGAGTCCTCGTTCAGGTCGTCGCCCAGGCTCGGCCACGCCCGATCCGGATGGAGAAAGCTGAACGAGACGCCGTCGAGGTTGAACCGATCGCCCGGCACACTCGCATGCCACGGCACGCCATCGGCAGCCACTTCGTCGAGGAAGCGATAGTAGGCGGGGTCGGCGAACGGGCGTCCCGGCTCGATCACGAGCCCGGTGCGAAACCGTTCGAGGACGGCAGGCGCACCGCCGACGTGGTCGGCGTGGGCGTGGGAGACAATCAACGCTGAGACGGCCGGCGCCCCTTGTCGGGCGAGGAATGGCACGACCACCCGCCGGCCCGCGTCCCCGCGCTCCGTCCTGGGGCCCGCATCGATCACCACGAAGCGACCGTGGGGCGTGCGGAGGACGGCACCATCCCCCTGCCCCACGTTGAGAAAATGTAACGCGAGGACGCCGCTCTCGTCAGGCGCGCGCGTGACGAGATCGATGCCGAGTGGAAGCCAGAGCGCGAGAACACCGGCCCAAGCCCAGCGACGGCCCCCTTCCGCCAGCGTGGTGCGTCCGCGCATGCTCCAGAGCAGTGCTCCGAGCACCGCTATCCATGGAAGAGCGGCGACTACGCCGGGATCGGTGACCAAATGGCCGCCGGGCATGGCCGCTCCGACCCGCGCGAGCAGCTCGAGTCCATGGAGTGCGAGGCCAGATCCAGCCGCGAGTGCACTCGCCAGGCCGGGCCATATCGGAACCGCTAGCAGGCTCGCGAATACCCCCGGTACCGCGACCGCCGCGATGGGAATAGCCGCGAAGTTGAGCGCGATTCCAGCCACGGCCACCGTGCCGAGCGCAGCTGCCGTCAACGGCGCGGTGGCCAACGTGGCGCCGATCGAGGAGCTGAGGGTTCGCCAGCCGATGGCGGGGCCCAGCGCCCGATCGCTCCACCGCGTGCAGGTCGTAGCGCCCCAAAGGGCCGCCGCAGAGAGCCACCCGCCCAAGTCGGTGATGGCCCAGGGATCCGCGAGAAGGACGGCAAGGCAGGTGCCGGCGAGCAGTGGATCAGCCTGGATATTTCGCTGGCGCGCTCGGCACCATGCGAGCGTTATCGCGAGCGCTGCCGCGCGAGTCGCGGGCGCCTGCCAGCCCAGCAGCGCGACGTATCCGGTCGCCACGAGGGCCGCCAATCCCAACGCCCGCGCGGGAGGCAGTCGCGCAAGGCGCGCAATGAGGACCACCCAGGCAGCGATCAGCCCGACGTGAAATCCCGAGATCGACAGCAGGTGGACCAGGCCGGAATACGCGAAGGCGTCCCTCATGGCGGGATCGAGATCCGCTCGGCGGCCGACGATGAGTGCCTCCACGATCGGAGCGCGCGCGCCGTACAGTTGCTGAATAGCGCGCGCCGTAGCAGTCCGCAGTCGATCGGCAAGCCCGGGATCGTTGCGGGTTGGTGTCGCCTCGCTGACGAGCAATGTGCCGGCGCCACGGCCGGTCCAATGCGGCTGGCGTACCCAGCGCCCCTCGACCCGCAGCTGGACGCCCGCATCGACAGGCTGTTCTTGCGGCCAGCGAGCCGTTACCTCGCCGGTGCAGCCGGCGTGGAGGGGCGCCACTAACACTCGGCCCCCAAGCCGATCAACTGGCTCTCGCAGTCTGAGCTCGAGTCTGACCAGGCCTTCGGGCAATCGCGCCGGGCAGCCGGTCGAATCTCTGAGGCGGGCCACCCCACCGTGCAATGCGCCGAGGAGCGCCGCGCCAAAGCAGAGTCGCCCCGTGCCAGGGCCGACCAGCAACGCGGCCCCCAGACATCCGAGCGCCGCAGTGCCGAGCACCAGGGCCAGGTGCACCGGTACCGGAAAACGCGCGAGGCCGGTCGCGAGACCGGCCCCGAACGCACCCAGAAAAAGGATTGGTGGTCGCCCTGTCACCGCCGTCGCTGGCCACCCCGGACTCCACAGCGGGGTGCGAGCGAGACCTTCCGAAACCCTTCCATCATGGCGACGTCGATAGGCGCGCGGCTTTGCTCCTTCTCGAGGTTTACTTCGGTAAGCACGGAGCCTTCCAGCGACGCCACATACCTCGGCGCGACCCGGTTGAGCGTGAACACCAGCACATCCTCTCGGCAAATATCGCAGCCGCAAAAGTCGGGGAAGTGCTGGCGGAGGGATTCATACGCGTGGATGACATGATCTTCGGAGAGATTCCGGATCATAGGACGGCAAGCTCCCGCGCGAGAACGCGTCCGGTAAAGGTGGAGCCGGTAGTGCCGGTCAACTGAACCATGTGGTACTCCCCTACGGCCGACTCGGGCAGATCCATCAGGACCAGCAGGTTGCCGCGGGTGCGGCCGAGCATCAACCCGCCCCGCCGAGCAGGTCGCTCCACCAGCGCCTCGTGGCTCTCTCCCACGCGGGCGATGTTGCGGCGCCGGGTATTGGTCCTCACCACCTCGATCAGCTCTGCCAGGCGCGCCGAGGCGACGTCATCGGAGACGTGGTCCTTGAGCCGCATGGCGGGTGTGGCTTCGCGCGGCGAGTAGCGGAAGGTGTAGGCATCGTCGAAACCGGCCTCGGTAACAAGGCTCAGGGTTGCCGCGAAGTCGGCATCGGTCTCACCCGGAAAGCCGACGATGATGTCGGTGGTGAACGTCATGGCCGGCACGGCACTCCGAAGGTTCGCCATGACGACGAGGTATTGCTCCCGAGTGTACCGGCGAAGCATGCGCCGGAGCACGACGTTGGAGCCGCTCTGCACCGGCAGATGGACGTGCTCGCACACGGCAGGCGTGCGGGCCATGGCCTCGATGACACGCTCGGTGAAGTCGGTGGGATACGGGCTCGTGAACCGGAGCCGCGAAATCCCGTCCACCCCGCCGACGGCCCGCAGCAGATCCGCGAAATCATGCGCGCCGTCGTGGTAGCTGTTGACCGTCTGCCCGAGCAGCGTGACCTCGGTAACGCCTTGCGCTGCGAGCGCGCGCACCTCGGTCACAACGTCTTCCAACCTGCGGCTCCGCTCCGGTCCCCGCGTGTACGGAACGATGCAGAACGTGCACTTGTAATCGCAGCCGCGCTGAACCGTTACGAAAGCGGTCGGCCCCGGGTCGCGAATCGCCGGGACGTCTTCGTAGTGCTCCCAAGAGCGAAACTCGGTGTCGCTCACCCGATGGCCGGCACCGGCCACGCCCAGGAGATCCGGTAGGTTGCGGTAACTGTCGGGGCCCACCACGAGGTCCACTTGCCCCGACTGCTCGAGTAGTCGAGGGCCCAACCGCTGGGCCATGCAGCCGACGACGCCGAAGAGGCATCCGGGCCGCCGATGCCGCTGCAGCTCGCCCACCCGACCGATCACCCGCTGCTCGGCGTTGTCGCGCACCGCACAGGTATTGATCAACACCACGTCCGCCTCAGCGGGCTCGTCCGTACGGTCGTAGCCCGCGCGGCCGAGAATCCCCAGCATGAGCTCGGAATCGGCCACGTTCATCTGGCAGCCGTAGGTCTCGAGATACAGGCGTTTTGGCATCGGAAACGAAAGATAGCGCGTGGGCTCGGCTCGGGCAGCGGACCCTCAGGGCCGCACCGTCACACCGACCGAGACCAGCCAGGCCTTTTCGTTGTACTGCTCGTCCTGCTTCCGCCACACGCGCTCAACGGCCAGGTCGATGCCGGCGCGGTCGGCGGCGAAGGTATAACCCGAGCCGGCGCTCACACCGTATTCGTCGACCTCAGCGCCGCGAGTGAGTGGGAACGGCAGCTTGCCCCAGTGAAACCCGAGCCGGAGCGGGGTGCGACCGGGCCGGCGTGGGTTGGGGGTGAGCTCGAGGCCACCGGCGACCTGAACCGTGTTGTTCGCCCCGACACCGCCGGCGGTCACGATGTTTTCATTGCCGGTCGACCAGTTGCTCGCGAGGATCTGGCCGGCCACCTGCAGGTTTGCGGTGGGGCGCCAGCGGAGGGCCCCGCCCACCGTGATCGGCAGGTCCACCTCGCCCCGGATCGCAAGGGAATCCTCCTGGATACTGACGTGCCCGTCGCTGCGCGCCATTGCGGTGACGGTGAGCGTGCGTCCGAGCTGGCCCAGAATACCGATCGAAACGCCGAAACCGGAAAACGACAGCTCGGCGCGCTGGCGGGCAGGCAGGTAGTTCGAGTCGCTGAAGACGCGACTGATATCGAGCCGATTGCTGCCGGTGATGATGTGGCCGGCGACACCCACAGCCCAGTTGCTGCTGAGTCGGTAGGCGGTGGCAAGCCCGAGATCGTTGATGCCCCCTCGCGATTCGATCGTATCGTGGACCTGAACCGGGGCATCGCGGAGGATGATCGTCGCCGGAAAGACCAGACTGTAGTCGCGGGTGGTGTAGTTGGAGTAGCTGAATCCGACGGTAAACGAGGTGTGCGGTATCGGCCCACCGATCGCAAACTGAGGAAAGTGGGTGTCCCGAAGCGAGGTGGTACCCGCCGGGTTGGTCGCCGACCGATAGTCGCTCATTACGGTGAAGGTTGCCGTCATCGACGGCAGGTAGACCAACGACGCCGGGCTGACGCTCGACTGCCCGTCGAACATGGAGAAGGCGCCGCCGCTCCCCAGGGCCCGCACCGACTGCGCGCGCCCCGGAAGACCCAGGCCTCGCACGCCGAACTGAGACGACTGCGCGGCGCCAGCGGCCGGGGTTCCCGCTATCAGGAGCAGCAGCAGCAGGCGGCGCACTTAGGGCTCCGAGAACGGGAAGCGGGGCAGGAAGTTGATCCGAATCCTCGGCGGCGCCCCGGTTCGGGTCGAGCCGAACACCCCACGACTGAACGTCTCCACCTCCGGCACGATTGACAGGAACATGGCAGGCGGTCGCAGACCCCCCTGCCAGAACCGCACGACGTTTGCGATCTCGACCCGGATAGTGTCGGTCGTGTTGAACGGGAGCAGCAGCGAGCCCAGGGAGCTCGGCTCGATCGGAGACTTCGCACCGAAGTCCGCGGCAAGCCCCTGCACGTTGAGCGTTCCGGTCTGATTGCGAACCCCAACGACCGGCTCGGCGGGCACCAGCTCCAGCGTCGCGCGAACGATGGTGGCCGAATCGCTCAGGCGAGCCGGCCAGGGAAAGCGAATCAACACGCGGGAAGAGGGCACGCCGCCTACCGTCAGGAGGGCGGGATTGATGACGGGGATCTGGCGGCTGACGTAGTCCGCGAACTTGGCGTCCAGGGTAATGGCGACCGTAGCCGGGTTCGCCACGATCGGTTTCAAGTAGCTGAGAAACTCCGGGGGGAGCACGGCCCGATTGTTTCCGATGCGACCGGCCGTCGGTGTATCGCCGATGACGGCCACTCCCATCACTAGGACGCCTTTATCCGCCGGCGCCAAGGCCACCTGGTCTAGCGGCGCACCCTTGAGCAGAATCCGCACCGTATCGCCTGGTGCGGTGTCGCGCAGCTGTTGGCTGGCGATGAAGTTGGCCGGGACGAAGAATGGGCGGATGCCGTCGAACGTGAGCGTGTTCGTGTCGAGGCTGGAAGGGAGTCGGTAGAGCTGCACCAGCACGTGTCGCGTGGCGGTGTCGTGGGCCGTGAGCAGCGAGATCCGGACCGAGTCCACCGCGTACGCCCGGAGCGTATCCCGGAAATTCACGGAGTCGGCCCGCGGGTTGAAGACGATTACTCCGTAGCTCGTGTCAGCCAGCGTGGGCGCACCGCTCCCGACGAGCATGACCGTGCCGCTCGAGCGCGCCGTGTAGCCGGTGAACGTGCTGTCCTGGTTGGGCAACGCGGTGAGGATCTGTTCTTCGCCTTGCGGCAACCCTCCGGGGCACAGCTCGGGGCATTGGCCGGGCTGAGTGAGTTGCTCGGAACAGCCGGCGAGCGAGGCGGCGAAAGCGAAAGCAGCCCACCAACGGCGCCGAAAGGCGCCAATCACGCCAGCTGCTCCCGCGAAAAGGCTGTGGGGAGCAGCTCAGTCAGCCGCCAATGAAGCGTACGCCGAGGCCCGACGGCAGACAATTCGAAGTCGCCGAACTCGGCGAGCACCTGCCGGCACGCGCCGCACGGCGCGGCGGGTGGATCGGAGTCCGTGACGACCACTGCCCGGCGAAAGATACGGGCTCCGCCGGCGACTGCCGCAAAGACTGCGGCGCGCTCGGCGCAGATCGTCAGGCCATACGAGGCGTTCTCGACGTTACACCCCGCATAGATCGCCCCGTCGTCGGCCTCCAGCGCGGCGCCGACGCGGTAATGGGAATACGGGGCGTACGAGCGCCCCTGGGCGGTCCGAGCGGCCGCCTCCAGCGGATCAGTCACACCAAACCTCATTGAGGAACGAGACGCCGACCGTCAGCGGAGCCACACCGAGAAACTCGGCGATGGTCTGCCCGACGTCGGCGTAGGAGCGTCGCCGTCCCAGGGGAACGGGCCGCACCCGGGGCCCTACGACCAGGATCGGAACGACCTCGCGCGAATGATCGGTGGACGGGGTGGTCGGGTCGTTGCCGTGATCGGCGGTAAAGATAACGAGGTCGTCCTCCCGCACTGGCGCTAGTAGCCGCGGCAACACCTGGTCCAGCTCGAGCAGGCCACGCTGAAATCCCCGGACATCGTTCCGATGGCCCCACGTCTGATCGAACTCGATGACGTTGGCGAGCAGCAAGCCTCGCCGCATCGAGAGCAACGCACCCTCGATCAGGGCATACGCGTCGGCGTTGGTCGGGGTGTGAATGCTGGTGATGTGCCGACCGGCGAACAGGTCATCCACCTTGCCCACGCCGACCCGGGGCACGTGCGCCTGCGCCAGATGGTCCAGGAGGGTAGCTCCGGGCGGAGGCAGGCTGAAGTCCTTGCGTCCTGCGGTCCGGGTCCAGGCGCCTGGCGATCCGACGAACGGCCGCGCAATCACTCGGGAAACGCCATGGGGCGGCTGCAGGATGTCACGGGCGGTCCGGCACGCGGAGTAGAGCTCGGCCACCGGCACCGTCTGCTCGTGAGCCGCCACCTGAAAGACGCTGTCCGCCGACGTGTAGACGATCCAGTCGCCGGTGCGGTAATGGGCGTCCCCCAGCTCATCGAGGATCGCAGTACCCGAGGCGGCCTTATTCCCCAGCACACCTCGGCCGGTGCGGCGGGCAAATTCGTCTATGACATCTGCAGGGAAGCCGTGGGGATAAGTCGGAAACGGCTGATCCAATACAAGGCCGCACAGTTCCCAATGCCCGGTGGTGCTGTCTTTGCCGGGGCTCATCGGCTCTGCCACTCCGTACGCCGCGCCGGCCTGAGTCGTTGGAGCGATACCCGCCAGATCGCCGCAGCAGCCCAGCCCAAGGCGCTCCAGATTCGGCAGCTGCAGGCCGCCGGCCTGACGGGCGACGTTCCCCAGGGTATTGCTCCCGGCATCGCCATACTGGTCGGCATCTGCAGCGGCGCCGATGCCAACGCCGTCGAGGACGATGAGCGCCGCCCGCCGCATCAAGCTCGGTAGCAGCGCGGGAGCCGCGGGCTCAGCGCGGTCAGCAGCTCGTAGGAGTTGGTTCCGGTCCACTCCGCCTGCTGATCGAGAGGCACGTCGCCGCCCCACACCGTCGCCACCTCGCCCAATGTGACGGCGTGGTCGTCGTCCACAGCAACCATAGTCATGTCCATGGCGACCCGGCCCACGACCGGGACGACTCGACCCCCCAGCTCCACTCCCCGGCTGTGACCGGGCGCGCGGGGAAACCCATCGGCGTAGCCAACCGCAATGGTTGCGATACGGGTGGCCGCGTCGGCTCGCCAGGTGCCCCCATAGCTGACCGTGTCGCCCTCGCGAATGCGACGCAGTCCGACGACCCGCGCGCGGAGTGCCGCAACCGGAGCTGGTACCGGCGCGCCCACGGACCCGCCGTAGAGGAAAATGCCCGGCCGCACCAGATCCGCCCGGTAGCGCTCACCGGCCAGTGCAGCCGCGCTGTTGGCCGCATGGACAAGCTCTGGTCGCCGGGGAAGAATGCGCAGCACCTCCTGAAAGCGAGCCCACTGCAGCTCGGTCACCACCGGGTCACTCTCGGGAGAATGGAAATGAGTAAACGCGCCCTCCCACCCGTCCGCCTTCCGCAAACGCTCCGCGATCGGGCCGCGAAGGCTCGGATCGTCGTAACGAAAGCCCGACCGACCCATCCCGGTGTCGATTTCGATATGAAAGGGGCTCACTCCGCACGCGGTCCAGGCGTCGAGTGCGGCTGCATCGCCAATCGAGGGCCGCAGGTCGAACTCGAGACAGTGATCGATCCACTCGGGCAAGAGCGGCGTGCACAGCAGGACGGGCCGCGTAATCCCCGCCTGACGCAACTCCGCGCCTTCTGCCACGGTGGCAACGCCGTAACCCCAGGGAGCGATCTCCTCGAGCGCGCGCGCCACGGCGACGGCCCCTAATCCGTAGCCGTTAGCTTTGACCATAGGCAGCAGACGAGCGCCGGAGATTGCGGCGATCGTCTTGGCGTTGGTCACCAGGGCATGCAGATCAACATCGACCCAGGCCCGGTCGGTTTCGGCGGGGAAAGTCGTCGGCACGGAGGGCGAATCCTAATTCGGCGCGAGGTGTAAATGCAAGACAACTCGGCGCTTGGGCGTGCGGTCGCGATGGTGCGCGACCTGCGCGTTCGGTGCGCCTGGGATCGGGTTCAGACCCGCGAAACCTTGCGTCCCTATCTGGTGGAGGAGATGCTCGAGCTGGATCAGGCGCTGGCGCAGAGCGACGTGCCGGCAATCCGGGACGAGCTGGGGGACTTTCTGCTGCACCTCGCCTGGCAGCTGGTGCTGGCGGAGGAGCGCGGCGAGTTCAACGCCGATGACGTCGCGGAGACGATGGAGCGAAAAATGAAGCGGCGCCACCCGCATCTCTTCGACATCGGACCGCCCGAGCCGTGGGAGCGATTGAAGCGACGCGAGCGCGAGGACACCGTGCTCGGCCGGTTGCCTGCGGCGCTACCGGATCTGCTACGCGCGTATCGGCTGCAGGAGCGTGCGGCGTCGGTCGGGTTCGACTGGCCCGATGCGCGGGGGCCGATTGACAAGGTGAAGGAGGAGTTGGCGGAAGTAGAGCATGAACTCGCGGAAGCAGGGGGCCAGACCTCTGGCAGCGCAGCACACGACGCGCTGGCCGACGAGATAGGTGATCTCCTTTTTGCCGTGGTCAATCTCGCGCGGAAGGCGGGTGTCCAGCCAGGCCCGGCGTTGGATCGGGCGAATCGGACGTTCCGGGCGCGATTCGAGGCGGTGGAACGGCTAGCGAAGGAACGAGGCGTGGATTTGCATGGCGCGGGGCTCGAGGTGCTGGACGGGATCTGGGAGGAAGTAAAACTGCGTGAACGCTGAAGAGCTCCGTTCGTCAGCGGCGCTCCCTGTTCACTGTTTACGGTTCACTGTTCACGCTTCTCAATCAACCGCTGAAATCTCGGATTCTTTCGCAACGGATCGAACGCTGGGTCGATGCTCAGCCAGCCTGGGGACAGATAGTAGGGGATCTTGAGCAAGCCCTCAAGCTGGTCGATCGCTTTGTCGGACTCGCCAAGCAGGATGTAGATGCGGGCGAGCTGATGCTGGTTGTACGCACCGTTGAAAGCGTCCTTAGAGATCGGTTGTAGAGCCAGCGCTTGCTGCCCTTCGCGAATTGCGTCGGCCTTTCTACCCATGTAGGCCAGCGCAACACCCAGCAAGGCGTGGCGCGCGCCGTCCTCGGGAGCCACTTTAAGCTGCTGCTCCAACGCCGCTCGGGCCGAATCGGCGTAGGCTCGCGCTCGGACTGGATCGCCGTGGATATAATGAGTCGCGGCGAGCGCTAGGCCCCAGTTGCCAACGTCGTCGTCGAAGGGACGAGGGGTGAGGCGCAGCAGCAGGCTTTGCTGCTCGGGCTCTAGGACCCAGAAGAGATCCCAGAACGTCGCGATGTAGGCCGTGTAGAACGTGGGATCTAGATCCTTGGGCACGGCACTCAGGACACTGCGCGAGCCGGCCAGGTCACCCTGGGCGATATAGACCATCGCTTTGCCCTCGAATGTCTGGAGATCGCGCGGGCGAAGCTCAATTGCGCGGTCGAAGGCCGGTAACGCTTCCGGATAGCGCCGAAGCCAGAGAAGCGCCTGTCCAAGCACGCTGGCGATCGCGCCGGACCGGGGGTCTACGCTTTGCCCGCGCCGCAGGTGCTCTACCGCCTGCTCCCACCGCCCCAGGCTCTGCTCCGCCAGGCCCAGGCCGCGGAGCACGTCCACATTGGTCGGCGCGAGCCGCAGTCCTTTGTTGTACTGCTCGGTTGCGCGCGTCGGGTCGACCGGAACCCTGCGGTAATAATCGCCCAGGGCAATGAAGCCCTCCGGACGATTGGGTGTGAGCGCAATCGCTCGCTCAGCGGCCGATCGGGACTGGTCGGCTCGTGCCGGGGATGCCCCGCTGGTGTACAGGAACGACTGGGCCTGGGAGAGCCCGGCCCAGGCAACGGCGAACGTCGAGTCGAGGGCGACCGCCTGTTCGAAGTAGCCGACGGCCTCCCGGAGCGTTGCCGGGTTGCTCCCCTGCGCGTATGCCGCTTCGCCTTTGAGGAACGCGTCGTATGCCGCCAGGTTCTGGGTGGGCCGTTCCGCCAGCTTTTCGCGGGCGTTCGCGCCGAGCGCGACGTTCAAAGCCTCCGCGACGCGGCCGGCGATATCGGCCTGAACCTGGAACACGTCTGTGAGCGCGGCGTCGAACGGTTGCTGCCACTTGGTTGCGCCGGTCGAGACCTGGATCAGCTCCGGGCTGACGCGCACCCGGCTCGCCCCGCCCTGCCCCTTCTCCCATCGCACCGTGCCGGTCAGCAGGTAATCGACCCCCAACTCGCGCCCAACTTCCTGTGGCCGCTTGTGGGTCTTCTTGTACTCGGCCGAGCTGCTGCGAGCCGTGACCTGCAGGCCGGGCAAGCTCGAGAGCTTCCCGCGCACCTCGTCGGTGATGCCGTCGCTGAAGTACTCGTCCCCGGCTCCGCCGAGGTTTTCGAAGGGC
>DATJGL010000255.1:0-8878 GCA_035495075.1 Gemmatimonadales bacterium | reverse complement strand
CGCGGGGTCCCGCGAGATATTCTCCCAGGCAACGTAGAAGTCGTTGTCCCGGTCGTAAAATCCCTGCGCATACGAGGGGTGCGCCCCCCATGGCTCGACCACAACGGCGTCCACGATCACTCCCGGGA
The DNA here is from genome assembly GCA_035495075.1 of Gemmatimonadales bacterium. Classification (GTDB taxonomy): domain Bacteria; phylum Gemmatimonadota; class Gemmatimonadetes; order Gemmatimonadales; family GWC2-71-9; genus DASQPE01. Next base: position 8,750 of record DATJGL010000255.1, on the reverse strand, counting down.
TCAGCGTGCGATTGGGATCGGCGCGGATCGTCGACTCGTCTACCAGCTCCTCGACCACCACGATCACGTGGCGAGAAGCGAAGGCGGCTTCCTTCTGCACACCGAGCAGGCCCCAGATCTGGGCGTTACCGCTGGCGTCGGCCCGCTGGGCATGCACGATCGTCACGTCGGGATTGAGCGCCGGAACGGTCGCCAGCTGTTCGCCGGTGTAGGGGCAGGTGACGGTCTGGATGCGCGGGTTGGCAGAGGGAATGTCGGTGCCCGCATAGTCCCGCATAGGCCAGAAAGGCAGCTTGGCGGACCCGGCGCAGAACCGGGCGACCATCCCGAAGTGCGAGTACTCCTCGATCTCGATCGGGGTACCCTTCCCTTCCACGGCACGGCGAAAAGCGTGCAGCGAGCCGGCGCCGGGATTTCCGGCCCAGGAGAACACCAGCTTCCGCGCGCATCCCGCCCCGATCATCTGATCGTAGATCAGGTCGGGCGTGAGACGGCACAGCGTCAGATCGCGCCGCCCTTGCCGAATGATCTCGTGGCCGGCCGCGAAGCAGATGAGATGGGTGAACCCCTCGATCACGACGGTGTCGCCGTCGTGGACGTATCGGGCGATCGCGTCGCGCATGGAGACGACCTTGGCGTCCATCGCAGCTCGTTCGAACCGAGGGTGAAAGGGGCCCTAATCCTATCGCGACGGCGCTGCCTAGGCTACGGCCCCAGCCTGAGCGTCGCCTGCCGCCAGCTCCGCCACCAGGAGCCGGCTCGCACCGGCGAGATGCTGCTCCAACAGGTTAGCCGCTCCCTCCGCATCGCGGCGCTCGACCGCCGCGAGCAAACCCTCGTGCTCCCGCTCGAACTCCTGCCGGTACTTGAGCATGAGTCCGTGCGTCAGCCAGTACCGATCCACTCGGCGCAACAGGCCGGCGATCATCTCACCCAGCTGCGGCCGCCGCTCGAGGCCGTACATCAGCTGGTGAAACTCCACGTCGAGCGAGCCCCAGGTCGCACCGTCGCGCGCCTGAGCGGCCCGCTGCAAGATGTTTCGGCCGCGCTCCAGCTGGGCCAGGGTCAGTTGGGGGACGGCTTGGCGGATCGCCGCCGCCTCGAGAATCACCCGGATCTCGTAAATCTCGGCGATCTCGGCCGGTCCAAGAGCGCTCACAGTGGCTCCCCGATTGGGCTGATAGTGCACCAGGCCCTCGGATTGGAGCTGTCGGAGCGCCTCGCGAACGGGTATGTGACTGACTTGGAGCTGGGTGGCGATCTCGTCCTGCAGCAGGGGTTGGTTGGCCTTGAGGTGTCCCGTAGTGATCGCTTCGCGCAAGACGGCGGCTACTAGCTCGTGGCTGGACCACCGCCTGCGAGCGGGAAGACTTCGGAGGATCTGGTCCAGCTGCACGGGGCCTCGACGGGTTAGGTGTTCGTGGCTTGCGAGATCATATATTATATATTACCTTGGCTATCGTCAATAGCATCAGTTGCTTAATGCCATACACCGTGAGCTGTCGAGGCCTTGGATGGAAGCCCAGACCGAAACCGCTGACCACCTGAACAGCGGCCAGCCGCTGCCCTACCCCCCGGCCCGCGAGTTCGTCGAGCCCGACTGGACCCGCATCCCCGGCTATCAGAACGTGAGCCGAGAGGACTGGGAGAGCGCCACTTGGCAGCGCAAGCACACGATCAAGAATCTGCGCGAGCTCAAGGCCGCGCTCAGTTCCCTGCTGCCTGACAGTCTCGCCGCCAGCATCGCGCAGGATCAGGAGCTTCGAGCAACCATGTCGATGCTCCTCCCGCCGCATATGCTGAATACGATGAACCTGTCGGATCTGTGGCAGGATCCGGTGCGACGCTACATGCTCCCTGCGCTTGCCGATCGGCGCACCGAATGGGCCAACCACCCCAAGGCGTCGCGCGACAGCTTGCACGAGGCCGAGATGTGGGTCGTCGAAGGGCTGACCCATCGCTACCCCACCAAGGTGCTGGCGGAGTTGCTCTCGACCTGTCCCCAGTACTGCGGACATTGCACCCGCATGGATCTGGTGGGCAACGATGTGCCTCAGGTTGACAAGCTCAAGTTTCATGTGCCCCAGAAGGACCGGCACCAGCAGATTCTCGACTATCTCCGCCAGACCCCCAGCGTGCGCGACGTCGTCGTCTCCGGCGGCGATATCGCGAACCTCCACATCAGCCAGCTCGAGCCGTTCGTCAGCGCGCTCCTCGATATCCCCCACATTCGGGATATCCGGCTCGCGTCGAAGGGTCTGATTGGGATTCCGCAGCACTTCCTGCAGGCGGATGTACTGGCCGGCCTGGAGCGGCTCGCCAAGAAGGCGTTCGAGCGCGGGGTAGACCTGGCGCTGCACACCCACACCAACCACGCCCAGCAAGTCACACCGCTCGTCGCCCGGGCCACCCGCAAGCTGTTGGAGATCGGCTTCCGCGACGTGCGCAACCAGGGAGTCCTGCTCCGCGGCGTCAACGCGACCGCGCGCGACCTGGTCGAGCTGTGCTTCATGCTGCTCGATCACGCCAAGATCATGCCCTACTACTTCTATGTCTGCGACATGATCCCGAATTCCGAGCACTGGCGGACCGGTATCTTCGAGGCGCAGCAGCTCCAGCACGACATCATGGGTTACCTGCCCGGGTTTGCCACACCCCGGATCGTCTGCGACGTGCCCTTCGTCGGAAAGCGGTGGGTGCATCAGATCGCGTCGTACGACCGTGAGCTGGGCATTTCCCGCTGGACCAAGAATTACAAGACGGGAATCGAGCTGGACGACCCCGAGGCACTGACTCGCCTTTACGAGTACTACGATCCGATCTATTTGCTGCCCGAGGCCGGTCAGGATTGGTGGCGGGCTTACCAACGTGAGCTTGCGGGAAGCAACCCATGACCCAGCGAAACTATCCCAAGATCCTCGTGAGCCCGCCCGGCCCGAAGGGACAGGCCATCATCGCCCGCGACGAGGCGTGGACTTCGACGTCCTACATCAAGGAGTACCCGCTGGTGATGTCCGGCGGATCCGGTGCCATGGCCGAGGATGTGGACGGGAACCGCTACATCGACTTCATGGCGGGCATCGCCGTGAGCTCGACCGGGTACAACCATCCGAAGGTTGTGGAGGCGATTCGCGACGCTGCGTCCCGCTTCCTTCACATTTGCGGCACCGATTTCTACTTCGACGGCTTCGCTCGCCTGGCGGAGCGGCTGGCCCGCTCGCTTCCGGGGCCGAGCAAGAAGCGTGTGTTCTTGTCGAACTCGGGAACGGAGGCCGTCGAAGGCGCAATCAAGCTCGCCCGCTATCACACGCGCCGGCCTGCCTTGATCGCTTTCCACGGGTCGTTCCACGGCCGTACCTACGGGGCGATGAGTCTCACCTCGAGCAAGATGAAACAGCGAGGGCATTTCGGGCCATTCCTGCCCGAGGTTTACCACGTGCCCTTCTCGAACCCGTACCGGTGCGAGGCCTGCGCTGCCGGCGGCTGTGGGTTGCATGGGGTGGGAGCCATCGAGGAGCTCTTCTCGCGTCAGCTCCATCCTGAAGACGTCGCGGCGATCGTCGTCGAGCCGATTCAGGGCGAGGGCGGCTACGTCATTCCCCCGATCGGCTTCGTCCGCTCGCTCCGCGAGCTGTGCGGTCGCCACGGCATCATGCTGGTGACCGATGAGGTACAGAGCGGCGTCGGTCGTACTGGAAAGACGTGGGCGTGCGAGTGGGACGGTGTCGAGCCCGATATTCTGGTGACCGCCAAGGGCCTGGGATCGGGCATGCCGATTGGTGCATTGATCGCCAAGGAATCGATCATGACCTGGGAGTCCGGCGCACACGGCTCCACGTTCGGCGGCAATCCCGTAAGTTGCGCAGCGGCGCTCGCCACCCTCGACATCGTAGATGGCCTCATGCCGCACATCCGGACGATGGGTGACCGGCTCGTGAGGGGGGTCCGCGAGCTGCAGCAACGCCACGGGTCGATCGGTGATGTGCGCGGTCGCGGCCTCATGATCGGGGTGGAGTTCGTCAAGGACCGGGAGACCAAGGAGCCTTACCCCGAGCTGGTCGACCGCCTGACCGAGCGTGCCTTCAAGAAGGGCTTGCTGTTGCTTGGTGCCGGCAAGAGCGTGATCCGCATCGCTCCGCCCTTGGTGCTGGATGAGTATGACGTGGACACGGGGTTGGGGATTTTGGACGAGTGCTTGGGGATGGAAGACTGAAAACCAGTGAAAGTGAACAGGGGACTCCGCTGTACGTCGGGTCCCCTGTTCACTGCTTAGTGTTCACTGTTCACGCTGTTTCAATAACCGTCCTACTCTGCTCCCGCAAAAACTGCTGCACGTAGTACGGCCCGCAGCCACCCTTCCCGGTTGAGCCTGATCCCTTCCATCCGCAGAACGGCTGTGCGCCCGGCCACGCACCGGTCGTCGCACCGGTGCGCTTGTTGGCGTAGCAGACTCCTGCCTCGACCTCATCGAAGAATCGCTGGATTTCGTCTTCCCGTTTGGAGAAGATGCCGGCGGTCAGTCCGTACTCCACTTTGTTGGTCTCCTCCAGCGCCTCGTCGAGGCTTGCCACCTCCCCGACCGCAACAAAGGGCACGAACAGCTCTTCGCCATAGAGGGAGCTCGAGAGCGGCAGCCGGGCAATGGTCGGCGCAACGAAGTGCCCCTTGTCGAAGATCCCGCCCTTGAGCCGCCCCCCGCCCGTGAGAATCGTGCCTTCCTTGCGAGCCTGGGCGACCGCTTTCTCGTAGCGGGCGACCGCCTTCTCGTTGATGACGGGCCCAAAGTAGACGTCACGCTCGCTCGGGTCGCCCATCTTGATGGCAGCGGTCTTGGCCAGAAGCGCCTCTACGAAGGGCTGGGCCACCGACCGGTGCACGTACACCCGCGACGTCGCGCTGCACTTCTGGTTCTGCAGGCTGAAGGCGGATCGCATCACGCCTTCGGCGGCCGCGTCGAGATCGGCGCTGTCCATGATGATCGCCGCGTTCTTTCCCCCGAGCTCGAGCAGCGCCGGCTTGATCCATCGCTCCGAAATACCGTGATGGATGCGCAACCCAATTGTTTTGGACCCGGTGAAGACGACGCCGTCCACGTCGGGATGCTGCCAAAGTGGATCGCCGATCTCGGTGCCGTGGCCGAACAGAATATTGAAAACGCCTGCGGGTATGCCGGCGTCACGATAGATCTCGTACAGCTTGAGCCCGGTCCAGGGCGTGTCTTCGGCGGGCTTGTACACCACTGCATTCCCGGCAACTAGCGCGGCGGATGACATGCCGGCCGAGAGCGCGAGCGGGAAATTGAATGGCGCGATGCAGGTAAATACGCCGTAGGGCCGGAGCACATCCGTGTTCCGCTCCACCGGCGTCACTCGTCCCATCGGCCGCACGAAGCCGTTGGCATCTTCGACCTGCTGCGCGTAGTAATCGATCAGGTCGGCGGACTCTTCGGCGTCACCCATGGCTTCGAGCCGGCTCTTCCCGACCTCGAGCGCCATGATCGCCGCAAGCTCGTACTTCCGCTCGCGCACGAGCCGAGCGGCCTGCCGCATGGTAGCCACCCGCTCCTGCCAGGAGAGTCGGCCCCATCCCCGTTGCGCCGCTTTGGCGGCCTTCGCCGCTTCGTCGACGTGGGTTGCGTTGGCGCAGGCAAACGTGCCCAGCACGAACGAGGTGTCGATCGGCGACCGGTCGATCAGTGGCTCTGCCTTGGACTCGACCGCCCGCCCTGCGATGAAGCAGGGATGCCGCTGGCCGGCGGCGGCCTTTACCGCCGCCAGAGCCGCATCGAAATGCCGGTGAAAGGCGTCGAGATCCCCCGACGCCGAGGTGTACGTGATCTTCTCGGGTGCTGTTGCCGTCATACCGCCTCCACAGCCTTCTCTGCCGCACCGGCCTTTCCCGTTGCGGCTCTCTCGAGCGCGCGGCTGAATCGCCGGACGAGCTCACGGATCTCTTCTTCTGAGATGATGAACGGCGGCGCCAGCATGACCAGGTCGCCGTTGGTGCCGTCGGCCTGACCGACGTTGGGCCACACTACCAGTCCTTCCTCCAGAGCCAGCGCGGTAAACCGCTCTGCGAAGCCCCGATTCCGGGGGAACGGCGCTCGGGTTTCCACGTCGGCGACGAACTCGACTCCCGCGAGCAACCCCCTTCCCCGAACGTCTCCAACAAACGGCAGGCCTCGAAGTGCTTGCAGTTCGCGATGCAGAGCCTGCCCCATGGCGGCGGAGCGTTCGATCAGCTGGTGATGCCGCAGGTAGCGAATCGCTGCGAGCGCACCCGCGCACAGCACGGGATGATGTGAGTAGGTCTGGGCGTGCAGCAGCGCGCCCGAGCCCTTCGCCAACACTTCGGCCAGGCGGTCGGGCGCGACCAGGGCCGAGATTGGGGCGTATCCACCACCCAGCCCCTTGCCGAGAGTCATCAGGTCGGGCACAACGCCGAATTGTGCGATGGCTGCCCAAGTGCCGGTGCGCCCGGCCCCGGTCAGCACCTCATCGGCGACGAAGAGCACCTCGTGACGATCACAGATCTCGCGAATGCGGCGGAAATAGTCCGGGTGAGGCACGGTTGCCCCGCTCGACGACCCCCCAATCGGCTCCGCGCTGAAGACCGCGACCGTTTCGGGCCCCAACCGCACGATCGCCTCCTCGACCAGAGAGCCGTCACACGCCGGGCAAAGCGGCGGACGGCCCCGGCAGTCACACCGATAGGCATACGGGGCGGGCACCCGGGCGACGTCCACCAGCCATTCGCGATAGTACGTCTTGTAATGCTCCCGGGCCGAGGCTGAGAGGGCGAGCAGGGTATTGCCGTGATAAGCGGGAGTCAGGGCGACGATCTTGTGCTTCTTCGGCTTGCCCGTCTCTACCCAGTACTGCCGAGCGAACTTGAGGGCCGCCTCGACCGCCTCCGACCCGCTGCAAAGGGGGTAGACCCGATTCAGGTCGCCGGGGGAGAGCGCCGCGACCTCCGCGGCGAGCTGTTCGACCGGTTCATGGGTGAACGCCGTCCCGTTGACATAGGCAATGCGCCCCGCCTGGTCCGCCATCGCCTGCCCGATCTCGGCGACCCCGTGTCCCAGATTGGCTACGAATGCCCCGCCGCAGCCGTCGAGGTACCGGTTGCCCTCCTCGTCGACCAGCCAGCAGCCTTCTCCTTTAGTGATTAAGGGAAAGCGCCTGTTCAACTTACGGTACAGTACGTTACCCTGCGGGTAGCGATGCTCGGACATGATGGCAGCGGCCTGAGGTGAAGCCGGAATGTGACCCGGAACTGTACAAAATGCCAGTCACGGAGCGCCGGCAAAATCAGTACATTCGAACACCACCTCAAGGAGGATCGATGGGTCTCATCGCTACCCTCATCATTGGCTTGGTCGTCGGCGTCATCGCCAAACTGCTGATGCCGGGTAAGGACCCGGGCGGCTTCATCGTGACGACAATCCTTGGCATCGCGGGCGCTTTCGTAGCCAAGTTCATCGGACAAGCCCTGGGCTGGTACCAGGAAGGGCAACCCGCAGGCTTCATCGCATCGGTGGTTGGGGCGATCATACTGCTGGCGGCATACCGGCTGTTCACCAAGGGCCGGGCGACGGTCTAAACTGCGGTGATCAGTAACAGTGAACGGGGGGCACCAGCGAAAGGAGCCCCCCGTTTGCCGTTCACCGATTACCGTTCACGCCAGTTCAGACTGCCGCCGGTTGCGGTGAAATGATCTCGTCCAGATCCGAGTAGTCGGGGTCCGAAAGCTCGGTAAAGACCGGGTGGGATAGATACCGCTCGCCGAAGTCAGGGATTATCGAGACGATCAGCTTCCCTGCGTTGGCGGGTCGGGCGGCGAGCTGCAATGCAACCCACGTGATCGAGCCCGCCGAGATGCCGACGAACAGAGCCTCTTCACGCGCCAGGCGGCGGGTAGTCGCGATCGCGTCGTCGTTCGTGACGCGCATGACCTCGTTGTAGATCTTGGTGTCCAGGATGTTCGGGACAAACCCGGCACCAATCCCCTGCTGCTTGTGTGGGGATGGTTGGCCACCTGAAAGGACCGGGCTTTCTGCCGGCTCGACTGCAACGAGCTGAATATCCGGCTTCTGCTCCCGCAGAAATCGGCCGGCGCCGGTGATAGTCCCGCCGGTACCGACACCGGAGACCAGGATGTCCACTTTGCCCTGCGTGTCGGCCCAGATCTCCGGCCCCGTCGTGCGATAGTGAATCGCGGGGTTGGCGGGGTTGTCGAATTGCCTCGGCATCCATCCCTGCTTGCCCAGCCGGTTGAGAATTTCGTCCGCGCGCGCCATCGCGGCTTTCATTCCCTTCGCGCCCTCCGTGAGCACAACCTTGGTGCCGAGTGCCCGGAGCAAGTGCCGGCGCTCCAGAGTCATCGTGTCGGGCATGGTAAAGATGCAGCGGTAGCCAAGCGCGGCGGCAACATACGCCAACCCGATTCCGGTATTGCCGCTGGTGGGCTCGACGATCACCATGCCTGGCTTGAGGACCCCGCGGTCGATGGCGTCCTGTACCATGGCCATCCCGATCCGATCCTTGACGGAAGCGTAGGGGTTGTACCCCTCGTGCTTCACCGCAACCTTCGCGGCCAGGCCGGCCGTCATGCGGTTGAGCTGGATCAGCGGCGTGTTGCCCACCGTTTCTGCGACATTTTGGTAGATCTTGCCGTGCGCCATAGGCCCCTCTGCGTGTCGGATGTCGGAAAGCCGTGGAAAGCTGTAAAGCAACCGAGCCCCGGCAGTG
>DATJGL010000254.1:0-5756 GCA_035495075.1 Gemmatimonadales bacterium | reverse complement strand
CTACGACTGCTCCAGTTGCCTCAACCGCGCCCACATGCGCTGGGGATGGACCAGCCTCATCCTGGTCGCGTTCGCCGATCTGTACGTGCGGATGTGCTCGATGGGTATCTGGACGGATTGGCGGATTCTATGAGCGCTATCAGGGAGCCGCTAGCTGCTATCCGCTCCGATGGCTGACTATCAGACTTTCGAACACGATGTCCTGGTGATCGGGGCCGGAGGCGCCGGGCTCCGCGCCGCGATCGCCGCCTCGGCAGCCGGCGTCTCCGTGGGATTGGTCTGCAAGTCGCTCCTGGGAAAGGCCCACACCGTGATGGCCGAGGGCGGAATCGCCGCGGCGCTCGCCAACGTGGACGACCGCGACAGCTGGCGGGTTCATTTTGCCGATACGATGCGCGGCGGCCAGTACGTCAACAACTGGCGCATGGCTGAGCTTCATGCCAAGGAGGCGCCCGATCGGGTCCGCGAGCTGGAGGCGTGGGGCGCGCTGTTCGACCGAACGCCCGACGGGCGGATCCTGCAGCGCAACTTCGGCGGCCACAAGTATCCGCGTCTCGCTCACGTGGGCGACCGCACCGGACTCGAGATGATTCGCACGCTCCAGGACTACAGCATCCATCAACCCATCGACATCCATATGGAGTGCACGGTGCTCCGGCTGTTCACCGATGCCAGCCGGATTGCCGGAGCATTTGGTTACGACCGCGAGCGGGGGCGATTCCGGTTGTACCGCTGCAAGGCGGTCGTTCTTGCGACCGGAGGTGTCGGTCGAGCGTACTCGATTACCAGCAACAGCTGGGAATACACCGGAGACGGCCATGCACTCGCCTACCAGGCAGGTGCCGCGCTCCAGGACATGGAGTTCGTGCAGTTCCACCCCACCGGCATGATCTGGCCCCCGAGCGTGCGCGGCATACTGGTGACCGAAGGCGTGCGGGGTGAGGGCGGCGTTCTGCTCAACAACCAGGGCCGCCGCTTCATGTTCGATGACATTCCGGAGAACTACCGGGGCCAGACCGCCGACAACGAAGACGAAGGCTGGCGGTATACCCAGGGCGACAAGAGCGCGCGCCGCCCGCCGGAGCTGCTGACCCGGGATCACGTCGCCCGCTGCATCATGCGCGAGGTTCGCGAGGGCCGGGGAAGCCCGCACGGCGGGGTGTTCCTCGATATTTCCTGGATCAAGCAGCGGCTGCCCGACGCTCCGAAGCACATCATCAAGAAGCTGCCGAGCATGTATCATCAGTTCAAACAGCTCGCCGACATCGACATCACCACGACGCCGATGGAAGTCGGCCCGACGACGCACTACATCATGGGCGGGATCAGGGTGGACGGCGACAGTCAGATGTCCACCCTGCCTGGCCTCTTCGCCGCCGGCGAGTGCGCCGCCGGTCTGCATGGGGCCAATCGCCTCGGTGGCAATTCGCTCTCGGACCTGCTGGTGTTTGGTAAGCGCGCGGGCGACTACGGGGCCCGGTTCGCGCGAGAGCACGACGCCGCACGCCTCGACCCGGCCCGGGCAGATGAGGCCGCCCGCGCCGCGCTGGCGCCGTTCGAGCGAGCCACGTCCACCAACGGCACCGGGCCCTATCAGGTCCAGCAGGAGCTGCAGACCGTGATGCAGGACCTGGTCGGTATCGTGCGGCGCGAGCCCGAAATGAAACGCGCTCTGGACAACATCGAGAGGCTCGCCATTCAGGCTCGGACGGTGGGCGTCACGGGCAACCGCGAGTACAATCCGGGCTGGCACACGGCGCTCGACCTCGACAACCTCCTCACGATCGCGCAGGCCATCGCGCGGGCCGCCATCGAGCGGAAGGAGAGCCGGGGCGGTCACTTTCGGGACGATTACCCGGAGAAGGACCCGGCCTACGGCCGATTCAACATCGTTATCCGCAAGGGACCCGACGGCAGGATGCAGCTCACCCGCGAGCCGATTCCCGAGATGCCGGCTGAGCTGAAGCAGGTCATCGAGGAGCAGAAGTAAGGGCCATGACCGACACTGCGACATTCCGCGTGTGGCGGAGCGAAGGAACCGGCGGCAAGCTGGTTGACTACACCACGCGTGTTTCGCCCGGCATGGTAGTGCTCGACGCCATCCATCAGATCCAGGCCGAGCAGGCCAACGACCTCGCCGTCCGGTGGAACTGCAAGGCCGGCAAGTGCGGCTCCTGCTCGGCCGAAGTGAACGGCACGCCCAAGCTCATGTGCATGACCCGGCTGAGCGACCTCCCGCTCGACCAGCCGGTCACCGTCGAGCCGATGCGCAGCTTCCCCCCGGTGAAAGACCTGGTCACCGACGTCTCCTGGAACTTTCGGGCGAAGAAGAAGATCAAGCCGTTCAGGCCGCGGAAACCCGATGCGTCCGACGGTTCCTGGCGCATGGATCAGGCGGACGTGGATCGAGTACAGGAATTTCGGAAGTGCATCGAGTGCTTCCTCTGCCAGGACGTGTGCCACGTGCTCCGGGATCATCAGCTGCACGAGCACTTCATCGGCCCAAGGTCCCTGGTTCACGTGGCCGCGCTCGAGATGCACCCGCTCGATGTCGAAGACCGGGTGGCAGATCTCCGACGCTCCGAGGGCATCGGCTATTGCAACATTACGAAGTGCTGCACCAAGGTCTGCCCCGAGCACATTACGATTACGGACAACGCGATCATTCCGCTCAAGGAGCGGGTGGTCGATGAGTTCTACGATCCGCTGGGGCGCCTGCTCAAGCTGTTCAGCCGCCGATCTGAGGCGTGACCGCATGGACGACGTAAAGCCGATCTCGCGGGAGGCGATCCCGCTGGCGCTCCAGAAAGCGGAGCGCTACCGGATCATCGCCGACCCCTCGTCCGCCGAGAGCATCTGCCTCGACGTGCTCGTTGTGGAGCCCGACAATCAGCAGGCACTCATGACACTGCTGCTCGCAATCACCGATCAGTTCGCGGGGGGGCCGACGGAGGGGGTGCGCCGGGCGCGGGAGCTGCTTCCACGGCTCAACGATCGGTACCGGCAGGCGTATTACGCCGGGATCATTTGCGAGCGCTGCGCCAAGGCTCTCCTGCGGCGGGACACGCCCGGGTCCGAGGAATTGGCGTATCCCTGGTTCCGGGATGCGATGACCTGGTACGAGAAGGCCGAGTCGCTCCGCCCGGCCGGCAACGATGAATCGATTCTGCGGTGGAACACCTGCGCCCGCATTCTTGCGAGCAACGACCAACTCCGGCCGCGGGAAGAAGAGACCCCGGTCGAACCAAGCTTGGAATAGGAGGAGCGCATGGCAGACGTGAAGGTGATCGCGGTAGTGGGCGCCACCGGCGCGCAAGGTGGCGGGCTGGTTCGCGCGATCCAGCGGGATAAGAACGGTGCGTTTCGGGCGCGGGGCCTTACCCGGAAGACGAACTCGGACCAGGCAAAGGAACTTGTGAAGCTGGGGGCGGAAGTCGTTGCTGCAGACCTAGATGACCAGTCGAGTCTCGAGCGTGCCTTCAAGGGTGCGGCGGCCGCCTACTGCCTCACCAACTTTTGGGAGCACTTCTCGCCCGAGAAAGAATTGGCCCAGGCCACCAATCAGGCCCGCGCCGCGAAGCAGGCCGGCGTGCCGCACGTGATGTGGTCGACGCTGGAAGACACGCGCCGCTGGGTGCCCCTGAGCGACAACCGGATGCCGACGCTCAAGGAGAAGTACAAAGTCCCACATTTCGACGCCAAGGGCGAAGCGGACCAGATCTTCAGCGACCTGGTCCCCGCCACGCTTCTGCTGACCTCGTTCTATTGGGAGAACTTCATCTACTTCGGGGCCGGGCCTAAGCCGGGATCCGACGGAGTGCTCGCGCTCACGTTCCCCATCGGAGACAAGAAGCTCCCGGGTATTGCGGTGGAAGACATCGGCAAGTGCGCCTACGGAATCTTCAAGCGCGGGCCGGAGTTTATCGGAAAGAAGGTCGGCATTGCGGGCGAGCACCTGACCGGCGCCCAGATGGCCGCGAAGATGAGCAAGGCCCTGGGACGCGAGGTACGCTATAACGACGTGCCCGCCGATGTGTACCGCAGCTTCGGCTTCCCCGGCGCGGACGACCTGGGGAACATGTTCCAGTTCAAGCGCGATTTTCAGGAAGCATTTTGCGGTCCGCGCAGCCTCGAGTTCTCCCGCAGCCTAAACCCTGAGCTCCAGACGTTCGACCAGTGGCTCGCGCGGAACAAGGATAAGATCCCGCTGGACTGAGGGGCCGGACCCGCGCTCAGGTCGCGTGGGCCCAGCGAAGCTCCCGGTAGAACAGCTCGTATTCCAGCCGCTCCGACTCGTCGTGCCACGGCGGCTCCGGCTCCCGCGCCGTGGCAAAGGCGACCACCTCCCGCATCACCGCCGGCGCGCGCACGACACCACCGTGCCCCAGCCCGGTAGTGGTGATCAGCTTGGCACCCGGCCACGCGGCCGCGATCCGGGCACCCTCCTCCCAGGGGACCTTCTCGTCGTTTTCGTCGTGCGCGATGAGCAGCGGAACGGTCAATCCACGCGCGACTCGGGGAATGTTGAGATCGCTCCAGCGCATCCGGAGCCGCCGCTCGCTCCGCGCCCGCATCCGCGCCACGACGTCGCTCCGCAAGCCAAACCGCCGAGCAAAGGCGCGTACCCACGCGGCCGGGTCGGCCGGCGGAGCCAGGAGCACGAGTCGCTGAACGCACAGTCCCCACGAAACCGCCAGCGCCACCGCTGCCGCGCCGAGCGAATGCCCGATCACCGCCTGCGCGGCGCCTTCCCGCTCGATCACGGCCAGCAGAGCCCGGGCGAACTCGGGGATCGAACTCATCCCTCCGCCTGAGGCTCCATGGCCAGGCGCGTCGAAGGTGACGACCGAGTAGCCCGCGTCAAGCAGCGGCGGGGCGAGCTCGATCAGCCGGCTGCCCCGCGAGCCCCAGCCGTGTACCAGGTACACCACCGGTCCCTGACCCCAGCGCCAGCCCACCACGCGCCGCCGCTCGACCCGCAGCTCGAACCGCTTGGCCCGGGCAAGTAGCGCCTTAGCGGCAGCCGGTGGATCACCCCGCCCGTGCGGCGGCGTGAAGAACAGGCGCTCAGCCGTCCACGCCGCCGCCCCGGGCGAAACGGCCTGGAGCGCGCGCAGTCCCATCCGGAGGGCGCTCACCGCTGGGCCCCCTCGAGCAGGCGGCGAAACGCCCGCCGCGCCCGCCGCTCGGCCTGGGCATCTGCCAGAAGCCGGGCGTGGAGATGGTACGAGAGCATGACGCCATAGAGGTCCTGCGCGAACTGCTCCGGGTCGGCATCGGCCCGGAACTGACGCGCTTCAACGCCGTGACGGAAGGACCTCGCGACAAGCTCCAGCCACCCGCGTTGAAACGCCACCAGGCAGTCACGCACCGGGCCCGGGCGATCGTCTAGCTCGCTCGAGGCCGCGACGAACACGCACCCGCCGGGCAGCGCTTCAGCCTTTTCCCAGGCTAGCCACCGCTCGAAGAGCGCCCGCATCCGGGGCGCGCCCCGTGGTTTCTTGAGCGCGGGCCGGACTACCTCTTCGGTAAACCGCGCGGCGGCATGCTCCAGCACCTGGACCTGGAGGGCTTCCTTCGAGCGGAAATGGGCGAAGAGCCCGCTCTTCGAGAGGTGGAGGTCTTCGGCGAGGGCGCCGATGGTGAGGCCGGTGAGTCCGACCTGGCTGGCCAGGCCCGCCGCGTGGGCGAGGATGGCGTGCCGGGTCTCGGTGCCTTTGCTCATGGCCCATAAATAGCACGATCGTTCGTACTGC
>DATJGL010000253.1:0-8899 GCA_035495075.1 Gemmatimonadales bacterium | reverse complement strand
CTGGTGGGTGCGGCTGCCCGTCACCCTTCGCTCCCTCGCCCTCGCAGCCTGGATCGTCGCCGCAGCAGGCCCGAGGATCGGTGGGGACCGGATCGAACTCAAGAAGGAAGGAATCGCGATCGTCATCGCGATCGATATCTCGAGCAGCATGCTGGCCGAGGACTTTGCTCCCTCCAACCGGCTCGAGGTCGCAAAGCGTCAGGCGATTGCCTTCATCCGCGGGCGCAGCGCCGACCGCATCGGGGTCGTCGCCTTTGCAGGCGAAGCGCTGACTCAGGTGCCGGTGACGCTCGATTATCCGGTCGTCGAGCAGGCAGTGATGGACATCAAGATCGGCAGCCTGGAAGACGGCACCGCGATAGGCAGCGGGCTGGCGGTGGCGGTGAATCGGCTTCGCCGTTCGCCCGACAAGAGCAAAGTCATCCTGCTCCTCACGGATGGAGAGAACAACAAGGGGCTGATCGACCCCCGCACTGCGGCCGCCACCGCGGGCGCATACGGAATCAAGGTGTACACGATCGGTGTGGGCACGGAGGGTGAGGCGCCGATCCCGACCGGCCGCGGGCTCGGCGGCGGCTTTCGCTACGAGATTCTGCCGGTAAAGATCGACGAGGAGCTCCTGAAGGAGATCGCCTCGAAGACGGGCGGTCAGTATTTTCGCGCGAAAGACAGCGAAGCGTTGAGCCGGATCTTCCATCAGATCGATCAACTGGAGAAAACCCCGATCTCGGTGACGCGGTACACCCGCTATGACGAGGCTGTCCGTCCGTTCGTGCTGGTCGGCCTGTTGGCGCTTGCGCTCGAGCTGCTGCTCAATGCGACGCTGGTAGTGAGAGTCCCGTGATCTTCGAAACACCGCTTCTGCTGGTGCTCACGCCACTGCTCGCCCTCGCCCTCGGCGGGCTCGCCTGGGCGGCACGACGTCGCCGGGTTCGATTCGCGACTGCGTGGTCGGCCGCTCTCGGACGGACGGCGCGAGGCCAGATCCGCCGGGGACCGCTGATCGTGGCGCTGGCAACGCTGTGCGCCGGGGTGGCCCTCGCGGGCCCTCGAGGCGGCCGCGCCAAGGTCACGGCCGAAACCCACGCGCTGAACCTCGTCATCGCCATGGACATTTCGCGGTCTATGTTGGCCGAGGACGTCAGTCCCAATAGGCTGCAGCATGCCGTCAGGGAAGGCCGTCGGCTGGTACAGGACATCGAAGGGGATCGGGTCGGGCTCATCGCCTTCGCCGGGAGGAGTTACATCCTCACGCCACTGACCATCGATGGGGGTGCCGTACGGATGTATCTGGACGGTCTCGATCCGGACCTGGCCAGCGAGGGCGGGACCAGTCTCGCCGCAGTCCTGCAACAGGGAGGACAGCTGCTCGCTGCGGGAGGCGATGGCGCCGATCGAGTACTTGTGGTGTTTACCGATGGCGAGGGACACGATTCTCTTCCGGAAGCGGTGCTTCAGGCCCAGGAACTCAAGTCCCATGGAATTCATCTGGTCCTGGCAGCTCAGGGACGGACCGAGCCGGTCAAGATTCCGATTCGCGATTCCACCGGCAGCCTGATCGAGTACAAGCTGGATGAGCAGGGGCAGGTGGTCCGGACCCAGCGCAGGGACGATATCCTGCGGGCTCTCGCGGATGCCGCCGAGGGGACCGTGGTCCCGGCCGATCTTCCGGACCAGGCCGGCGCGGTGAAGAACATCGTGGCGGCATTCAAGCGAAGCCCAATCTCGGAGACCCGGATCGCCGACCTGGTTCCGCGGGGCTGGATTCCGGCGCTTGCTGCGGTGCTCGTGCTGCTGGTGTTCACGTTCAGCGCTCGCGGGTCAGCGCTCGCCGCCCTGGCAGGTGTGGCGACCCTCGCCGGCACAGCGGAGGCGCAGCGCCCCGCGCAGGGTGATCGGGCGCTGGCGGCGGGCGATACCGTGCGCGCGGCTCAAGCGTGGCTCAAGCAGGCCGGACACGGGACCGCCCGCGACACCGCCTTCTACAATGCCGGTACGGCAGCGCTCGACGCGGGCAAGTTCGATGTGGCGCGGGGCGCTCTTAGTGAAGCGGCGAAGTCGGCGGATCCGGACCTCCGCTACCGCGCCCTCTACAACCTGGGAACGGCCGCCCTGGTCCAGGCCCGGCGGGACTCCGCTCGTCGGGATGCGCTCCTCGATGAGGCAACCAACAATCTGCGCAGCGCACTCGTACTCCAGCCGGGCTCGGCTCGGGCGAAGTGGAATCTCGAGCTGGCCCTGAGGCGCCGCCCGCCGGAGTCGGGCGGCGGGGGAGGCGGGAGACCGCCCTCCAGGGGGGGAGGCGGACAGCGACCCAAGCCGGCAGAGCAGGCACCGGGCCCGCAGGGCTTGAGCGAGGCGGAGGCCGAGCAGATCCTCAATTCGATGGAGCGCCAGGAAAGAGCGACCCGGGCGGAGCAGGAAAGTCGGTTCCGGGGTGGCGCGGGAGGAGTGAAGGATTGGTGACGTGTTTGCTGGCTCCCCTTGCCTGGCTCTGGCTTCAGGGCGGCGGGCTCGAGGTGCGACTCTACACGGACGAAGACCGGATCACTCTGGGCGATGATCTGGTTCTGACGGTTCAGGCGACGGCGACCGGTACTGTTCCAGTCCAGATCTCGCTCCCGAACATTGCCGGCTTCGAGATCACCGGGCGGAGTGAACACACCGAAGTATCGCAGCTGGGCACCCCCAGCCGGACTACCACGCTCGAGCTTCGACTTCGGGCGCTCAAGCCGGGGCGCTGGGAGCTGGGCCCGGCCCGGGCTCAACAGGGAACCGCGATTGCCCGGGCGGGACCAGCTACCGTACAGGTGGATGAGGTCCCGGGCGCCGCCACAGTAGCAAGCAATCCGGTACTCAAGCGGCTGCTCGATCACGCACAGCCTCCACCTCACCCAGGGCAGCCGGCCGTGAGCCTGGTGCTCTCGAGCGACAGCGCCGCAGTCGGAGAACAAGTGGACGTCCTTACCGCGGCCTGGTTCCCCCGCGAGCTGCGCAGCCAACTCCGCCGTCCACCAACGCTCCAACCGCCGGTCATCGAAGGCGTGTGGAGCTATCCGCAGCCGGCACCCCCAGGCATCGCCGCGACCCGATCGGTCGCGGGGGTGCTGTACGATTTGTTCGTCGCTCATCAGATCGTGTTTCCCCTCCAGCCGGGACACATCGAGATCACGCCGGCGATTCTCAAGTACAGCGTGCCGATCGCGCTCCAGTTCTTTAGTCAGGAAGAGCGGTACACTCTGCAGAGTGCATCGGCCACGCTCATGGTGGCACCAACGCCCACGGCCGGACGCCCCGGCGGTTTCGCCGGCGCGGTGGGCAGCGGTGTCCGGCTGGAGCGGATCGTGGATCCGCCTTCGGCTCGGGCCGGTGAACCGGTTGCCGTCACCTTTCGCCTGAGCGGAGACGGGAATCCGGCCCTCTGGCCGGCCCCCGACATCCAGTGGCCTCCGGGTGTACGGGCTTACCCCGACCGAACCGACGAGCATCTCGCAACGAGCTCAGGCCGACTGGGCGGAACCAAGACCTTCCGATACACCGTCGTTCCAGATTCTTCCGGTCCCCTGGCACTGCCCGCGGCGACCTATGCCTACTTCGACGTGGAGGCTCACGCATTCCGGTCGAGCGCCCTTCCTGCCGACCGATTGCTGGTTGCAGCGGGACCGGAGGCAACACCGTCTCGCCCGCTTCCGCCTCCATTGCTCGAGCCTCGCGGCCCCGGACTCGCCCGCATCCTGACGAGCGGAATGCCGAGGTGGGTGTGGGCACTGATCGCGGTAGTGCCGCCGCTGCTGTTTTGGGGGCGGCGTTGGCGCCGACGGCGCCAACCCAAGCGCACGAAGATTGCCGCGGTCGACCCGCGAAGCGCCGGTACCGAACTGGAAGCGCTGGTGCGCGAGCTGGTACCATCGCCTGAAGCGCTGAGTCAGGGAAGTCTCGTGTCGGCTCTGCGCACCGCGGGCGTCGACCCGGCTCTCGCGGCTCGGCTGGTGGAGCTGCGTGCCCGACTCCAGGAAGCACGGTATGGTCCTGCGGGGGGAACCGTGCCCGCCGAGCTCGGTGCCGAAGCTCGTGCAGCCGCGGCGAGCCTGTCGGATGGCCAGCGTCGGCGGCGCTATGCAGCCGGGGGTATGCTGATCGCCCTCGTGGCCGCCACGTCGCCGGCGCGAGCCCAATCGCCTTCTCCCGAGTGGCAATACGATCATGGCGCGCTGCACGGGGCAATCGAGGCGTTCGCAGGGCGCATCGCGACCGCTCCCGCCGACGCGGCCAACTGGTATGACCTCGGCGCCGCTTACTATCGCTTGGGTCTCGATGGTCGAGCCGCCGCCGCCTGGCAGCAGGCGCTGCGCCTCGCTCCCCGCGAGCGATCGGTCGTGCGCGCGCTCGAGCTGGTTCCACCGCCGGAGTCGGGCAGCGCATCGCGGCTCTGGAATCCCCCGGTGACGTGGCGCGAGCTGGGTCTCGCAGCGATCCCGCTGTGGTTGCTGGGCTGGATACTGATGGTCGTGCGCTCGCGTCGAGCGCGCGAACTGGGCGTAGGATTCGCCGGATTGGCTCTGTTGGTGACCGCGGCAACGCTCTTCCTCCGCGAGCGCGAGCGACGCCCTCTGGGCCTTCTACTCGGCAAGACGGCCCTCCAGCTGTCTCCGCACGAGCGGGCGCCTTCGATCGCTCCGCTCGATCCCGGGACGGCTGTCATTGTTGTCCGCCGGACGCCGGGTTGGGCCATGGTGGACGTACCCGGCGGACGTCTTGGCTGGGTGCCGGTGGACTCGGTTGCGATGCTGCGGGGCACCTGACTCGATGGCACGCCGGGTCGCAATCCTGCCGGATGCCGTGGCCGATCAGATCGCGGCCGGCGAGGTGGTGGAGCGCCCGGCGTCAGTGGTGAAGGAGCTGGTCGAGAACGCGCTGGATGCTGATGCGTGTCATGTCCGAGTGCGGCTCGAACAGGGTGGCAAGACTCTGATCGAGGTGAGCGACGACGGCACCGGCATGGGACGCGAAGACGCCGTGCTGGCGCTCGATCGTCATGCGACCAGCAAGATTCGCACGGCGGCCGATCTGGTCGGCGTGCGGAGCTTCGGCTTTCGAGGGGAGGCGCTTCCCGCAATCGCGTCCGTGTCCCGCCTGGCGCTTGCGACCAGCGATGGCGAGACGGAGGGCTCCGAGCTGGCAGTGGCCGGCGGCCGACTCGACCGAGTGGATCCGGTGGCTCGGCAGCGCGGCACCACCGTCATCGTCCGGGGGCTGTTCTTCAATACCCCCGCGCGTCGCAAGTTCCTTCGTTCGACCGCGAGCGAGACCCGGGCAGCCCACGATGCGTTGACCACGCTCGCCCTCACTCATCCGGGTACCGGGTTCGAGCTCGAAGTGGATGGCATTCAACGCCTCCATGTCCCGGAGAATCAAACGCTGGTCGAACGCCTCGGCGCCGTTTGGGGTCGCGAGCTGACAGGAACGCTGGTACCGGTCAGTTACGCCGCCGGATCTTTTCAGGTGACCGGGTTCGTGCAGCGGCCCGCTGATGCGAAGCCGACCGGCCGCCGTACCCAGCTCGTCGTCAATGGTAGACCGTTCAGGGACCCATTTCTCATCAGAGCCGCCGAAGCCGGATACCGATCTTCGATTCATCCGGGTGATCGCCCCTCGCTGCTGCTGGCGCTCACCGTGGCGCCGGATGCCGTTGATGTGAACGTACATCCGGCCAAGCTCGAGGTGCGGTTCCGAGATCGAATCGGGGCGGAACGCGTGGTGGAAGAGGCGGTCCGGGATGCACTCGGCCGGCTCGTAGCCGCCACCGTCGTGGGAAGAAGCGCGGAATGGTCCGGACCTTCGCTGCCCGCCGGCCCAGCATTCGAAACCCGCGAGGGAGCCGAGGAGGCCTTTGACCAGGCAGAGCTTCTCACAAGCAGCGCGATTGCCGGCGACTCGACGGGCTTTCGCGCACCACTGGTACAGATGTTCGACACCTACGTCGTGTACGAAGCCCCCGACGGCGTGGTGATCGTAGACCAGCACTCCGCTCACGAGCGGATCATCTACGAATCGGTGATCGCCCAGCTCCATGGGCCCGGAGCCCCCGCACAGCAACTCCTGCTCCCTATCACGCTCGAGCTCACGGACGAGGAACTGGACGCCCTCGAGAGCTTCGCCCAGGAGGTCAGGGCCGTCGGGTTTGAGGTCGAGCCATTTGGAGGGCGGAGCGTCGTGCTGCATGCGGTGCCATCGCCCCACCCCCGGTTCGACGGTGCAGCCTGCTTTCGCGAGACCATTGCCGACCTGGCGCGGGGTCGGTTCGGCGGTTGGTCCAACCGGTTGGAGCGGTTTGCCGCCAGTTTCGCCTGCCGTGCGGCGATCAAGGCCGGCCAGCCATTGAGCGAGCCGGAGATGCGTCGGCTGCTGCTGCGCCTCTTCGAGACCGAGCTGCCCCCGCACGACGTCCACGGCCGGGCGACGATCGTGCAGCTGCCCCGCGAGGAGTTGGAGCGCCGGTTTGGCCGGCGCTAACCTCCCGCTGATCGTCGGGCCCACCGGCGTGGGCAAGACAGCGGTTGCGCTCGCGCTTGCCCGGCATTGGCCGCTCGAAGTTGTTTCGGCCGACTCCCGCCAGGTCTACCGCCGGCTGGACATCGGGACGGCGAAACCCACGCCGCGGGAGCGGGCGCGCCTGCCGCACCACGGACTCGATCTGGTGGATCCGGGCGAGCGATACAGCGCCGGCCGATTCGCCCGGGACGCGTCGGCCTGGATTCAAGCGATCCGGGGTCGTGACCGACTTCCCGTGGTCGTGGGGGGGACCGGACTCTACGTGAAGGCGCTCGTGGACGGCCTGTTTCTCGAGCCGCCGTTCGATCTGTCCCGCCGGCGTGACCTCCAGGCGTGGACTGACACGCTCGATGCCAGAGAGCTCCTTCGTTGGGCAGACCGGCTCGATCCCCAATTCGCCGGCGGTGGACGCCAACGCGCCGCGCGAGCAGTAGAGGTCGTCTTGCTCACTGGGCGACCGCTCACCTGGTGGCAGGTTGCCGCGCGGGCTGAGAGCGGCGTGCGTCCCTGGTACGTACATCTCACCGTGCCCCGAGCCGTGTTGCACCAACGGATCGACAACCGTGCACAAGAGATGGTGCGCCGCGGCTTGATCGAGGAGGTCGCGGCAGTGCTCGCCGATGGTGCGGACGCCCGGGCCCCCGGGTTAGACGGCATCGGCATCCGCGAGGCGGTCGAGTACCTTCATGGACGCCGGCCGCGCGAAACCGTGGCCGACGCTATCGCGATGAATACCCGGCGCTACGCCAAGCGACAGGAAACGTGGTTCCGGCACCAGCTCTCAGGTCCGGTGCTCACACTGGATGCCACCAGGCCGCCAGAGAAGCTCGCCGCTGAGATCGCGGCCGCGTGGGAGGGAAGGGTGGAAACATGAGGGTGGGGATCACCTGCTATCCGACGTACGGTGGGTCGGGGGCCGTGGCCACCGAGCTTGGGCTCGCGCTCGCGAGACGGGGCCACGAAGTCCACTTTATCACCTACGACTCGCCGTTCCGGCTCCGGGGCTATGCCGAGCGAGTGTACTTCCACCAAGTGGAGACGCGGATGGGGCGCTATCCGCTGTTCGACCACTTTCCCTACACCCTCGCCCTTGCGTCGAAGCAGCATGAGGTGGCGCTGAGGGAGGAGCTGGAGGTCCTGCACGTCCACTACGCCATTCCCCACGCCACGACCGCGTACCTTGCCCGGGAGATGCTTCGGGGAACCCGATCGCTGCGAGTAATCACGACCCTTCATGGAACCGACATCACGCTCGTGGGACAGGAATCGAGCTTTTATGGGATCACCCGATTCTCCATCGAGCAGTCCGATGCGGTCACGGCAGTCTCCGCCTTTCTCCGCGACGAGACCTACCGCGCATTCAGCTGCGTGGGTTGTGATGTCCGGGTCATCCCGAATTTCGTGAACCTGGAGGAGTACCACCCGGTCGCGGGCCCTCGCACGGAAGCGCTTGCTCCTGCGGACCACAAGCTCATCACGCATGTCTCCAATTTCCGGGAGGTCAAGCGGGTGAAGGACGTCGTGCGGGTCTTCGCCCGAGTCAGTCGGGCTATGCCGGCCACGCTGCTCATGGTGGGCGACGGCCCCGACCGGCCCGACGCCGAAAAGGAGGCTGAGGAGCTTGGCGTCACGTCCGCAGTGCGCTTCCTGGGTCGGCTCGATTCGGTGGAGACGCTGCTCCAGGCCACCGACCTCTTCCTGTTGCCCTCGCAGACGGAGTCGTTCGGCCTGGCCGCGCTCGAGGCCATGGCATGCGGCGCTCCAGTGGTCGCGAGTCGGGCCGGTGGCCTTCCGGAAGTCGTGGACGACGGCATCAACGGCATTTTGGAGCCGGTCGGCTCTGTAGAGGCCATGGGGCGGCGGGCCATCGAGCTGCTGCGCGACCCGAAGCGCCATCAGGCTATGCGCGACGCTGCCGTAGCCAAGGCGCAGGAATTTTCGGCCGACCGGATCGTGCCGCAATACGAGGCCCTCTATGAGGAGGTGGTGGCGTGGACCTGAGCCCGCTGGCGCAGCTCCACCCATTGGTCAAAGCCGCGATCTTGGGAGTTGTGGAGGGTGCGACCGAGTTCATCCCCGTCTCGTCGACAGGCCATTTAATCGTTGCAGGCGACTGGCTGGGGTTTACCGGCGAAGATGCCAAGGCTTTCGAAATCTTCATCCAGCTGGGTGCCATCCTCGCCATCGTATGGCTCTATCGCGCACGGCTTGGGCACGTGATTCGAACCGCGGGCAGCGATCCTACGGCAAGGCGTCTCGTGACCAACCTCTTCATAGCGTTCCTCCCGGCTGCGGTGATCGGCCTGCTGGCCCACAAGGCCATCAAGGCGTATCTCTTCTCGCCCCT
>DATJGL010000252.1:0-3310 GCA_035495075.1 Gemmatimonadales bacterium | reverse complement strand
GAGCTGAAAAGGCGATGGGCTCACCGCGCTCTCGCCTACTCATTAGGAGCACTCCACCGACCACGAGCACGACGCTCACGACTACCGGTGCCAGCACCGGCCCGATCCACGGCACGGGGATTAGAAAGAGAATGTCCCACGTGAGCAGGGAGGGCGGCCACCGCAGGAAAACCCACAGCCAGACGTAATAGAAAACATCCCAGATGCCGAAGGCGACACAGAAGGCCAGGAGCCGGTCCCATCGGTCTTTGCCGGCCAGCACCGCGACCCCCAGCAGCATGGTTAGCGTCGCGATTTCCCGACCCATCTCGATCACGAGCATCGCGGGGGGAATGGAGACCAACGGGAAGTCAAAACCCTGAGGGTAGTACATGGCCCGCAGGTACACCACAACCGCAGACTCCACATACGCCATCGCCGCGGCGAAGATGGTCAGCCAGGCAACGCGCTCGCTTGCTTTCATCTGCCGTCCCATTCAAGTAGCTCGCGGCACCCACGCGCATTCCGCGGCAGTGCAGTTCCGCATCGCGCCGACGGCCTCACGCGCTAGCGCATTGAGGCGCCTGCGTAATGATGTCGATGATCGCGTCGGACGCACACCGGCACGCGTAATGCAACTGGACATCTGCGCAATTACCCAATCAGATGCACATACGCTTCCCTCTGTACCCTCGTATGCTTCGCATGAGCCCAATAGCCGAAAGTAGCTGGGACCCATTGCAGCCCGACCGCCGAGCCCGCCCACGCATCGAGTATCGCCGGACGCCGCCGGCGCGGCTGGATCTTGCGGGACAGGCCTGCGCCGTGCGCGACCTAAACTCCAACGGGCTTCGGATCGAGCCTGCCCCGCCAAGCCGAGCATGGTATCCCGGCCAGGCAGTCTCCGGCGTGCTCTACTTGAGGACCAGTCGGCCGATGCCGGTCGCCGGACAGATCCTCCGGATTGGCCCTACGGGGCTCGTGATCGTCCCGGACGGGAGTGGGGCATGGCCGGCCGCCGGCGCGATCGAGACCGAATGGAACGACCTTCAACGGCAGCGAGATCGGCGGAGCGAACCCCGTATTCCGCTTCCCATGTTCCTGCCGAACACGACAAGCCCAAGTCCGCTCCGGGACCTGAGTGCCTACGGCCTCCGCTACGCGCTTTTGCCGGGTGAGCGGACGCCCGCCGTGGGGAGTGCGATCGAGGGCGACCTCCGCCTCGATGCCGACACTGTGATCGCCGTTCGGGGCCGAGTGGTACGCTGCATGGGACGGGAGGTCGCGATCGCACTCGACCCGCCAGGCCTGAGCTCAGACCTGGTAGAGGCTCTTCGGCGCCGGTTCCTGGCTCCTCTCCAATGACTTTGTGATCTCGGCTACGCGCGGGCGCGTCAGTTCGAGTGCTTGCCTCTTCCGAAAGAAGGTCTAGTCGATAGGTTCGAATCTGCCGTTGCGCGAGGGCAACCATGTCTACCGCCCTGCCGCAGTCGGCGGAGCCGCCCATCGCCGACACGCTGGAAAAGGCCACGCTCACCCGGGTGACCCGCCGGCTGGTGCCGTTCCTCCTCCTAGTCTTCCTCATCTGCCTTCTGGACCGGCTGAACGTGGGCTTCGCCGCGCTCCAGATGAACCAGGACCTGGGGTTCAGCCCTGCGGTTTACGGGTTCGGTGCGGGCATCTTTTTCCTGGGTTACGTCCTGTTCGAGGTCCCGAGCAATCTGATCCTCGCCCGCGTGGGCGCTCGGGTTTGGATCGCCCGGATCATGATCACGTGGGGGTTGCTGGCCGCGGCGATGATGTTCGTGCGGGGTCCGGCCAGCTTCTATGCGCTTCGATTCCTGCTCGGAGTAGCTGAGGCTGGCTTCGCGCCCGGGTGGGTGTACTACCTCGGCGAGTGGTTCCCGGAATCGCAGCGGGCTCGGGCTCTTGGCGAGGTATCGATGGCAATACCCCTGTCGGGTGTGGTCGGGGGGCCTCTCTCGGGTGCGTTGCTCGGGCTCAGTGGTCGACTCGGCCTCGCAGGATGGCAGTGGCTCTTCCTTCTCGAGGGCCTGCCCGCGGTCGCTCTCGGCTTCGTCGTACTGGGCTACCTCACGGACAGCCCGCAGAAAGCCTCGTGGCTTTCACCTGTGGAGCGAGCGTGGCTGACCCAACAACTTACCGAGGAGCGGGAGCGGTGCCGGGAGCAGCACGGACTCAGTGTGCGCCAGGCGCTCTTCAATGGAACTGTCTGGCAGTTAGGCGTGCTCCACTTCCTCTGCTTCACTTTCGGGACCTACGTGCTGGGCCTCTGGCTGCCGCAGATCATCCGGGGGTTTTCCGAGTTCAGCGATTTCAAGATCGGGCTCGTCTCGGCTGTTCCGAGCCTGGCCGGTGCCGTCAGCATGGGTCTGGTGGGTGCTCACTCTGACCGCACCGGCGAACGGCTTCTCTACATCGCCGCGGCCGCTCTCATCGCAACATTCGCCTTCTTGGCGAGCGCCTATCTGCACTCCCCGTGGCCGATCGTGCTCGCCCTCTCCATCGCCATGGTTGGCCTGCGGAGCGGGACCGGTCCCTTCTGGGTGCTGCCCTCGACCTTCCTCACTGGTAGCGCGGCAGCCGGCGGCATCGCACTGATCAACTCGATCTCGAACCTGAGCGGTCTGGTCGGACCCTATGTGATCGGCCTTCTCCGGGAGGCTAGCGGAAGCTTCCACAGCGGGATGCTGCTGCTCGCGCTGGTGACACTGGCCGGCGCCCTGTTGGCCATGCACCTGCGGCGCGCGCCCGTCCTCTTCCGCTCAGGGGGCGCGGGGATCAAGATCGCGTCAGCGGCGCCCTAGCAACCCACCAGACTGGCGAGCCGTGGATGCGGCCGTCGCAAATCCAGCCGGCGAAGCCCGAGCTGCCGGGCGATAGCTCGGGCTTCGGCGAACTCCTGGGGAGCAAGCCGCCGGTTGATCTCGGGGTACTGCTCGGCGCTAACCTTGCCGGCCGGATAGTACTGATCCATGAGGTTCACGTACGTGTCGCGGCCCAGCTCCTCGACGATCCATTGAAGGATCGCCCGAGTCTCGTGCAGCGCCCCCGGCATCACCAGGTGGCGAATGATGAGACCCCGCCGAGCGATCCCCTCGCTGTCGACCACGAGCTGGCCCACCTGTCGGTGCATCGTCTTGATCGCCGCCCTCGCCGCCTCGGGATAGTTCTCAGCCTTGAGGTAAGTGCGGCTCCGCTCGGCCGACCAGTATTTCAGGTCCGGCATGTAGATGTCCACGATTCCATCCATGAACTCGATGCTCTCCAGCGAGTCGTAGGCGCTGGTGTTGTAGACGATCGGCAGCGC
>DATJGL010000251.1:0-15870 GCA_035495075.1 Gemmatimonadales bacterium | reverse complement strand
TCGGCTATACATATTTCGTCCCGACCCCCACATCCCTCCAACATCTTCAGGCCCGACATGCTGAACTACATCTGGGCAGGCCTGATCGTCACGAGTTTTCTTTTCGCCCTCGGATACGACGCCCGCGACATTGCGGGCGACAAGTACCGGAACGGGCGCCCACTCCCCCTGGCGCTGGCATTCACGGGGGCTCCGGACTCCGCCGCCCGGCGCGTGCCGGTCGAGATCCGGATCGACCCGCGTACGTATGCGAGCTTCTACGCGACGGAGGAGAAGCCCGCCGCCAGCTATGCGGGTTACCTGGTGCAGACCCGGGAGGGGACCCAGCTCCGCTTCGCGGCCGACGCCAAGTTGCCCGAGCCGCTGGCCACCATCGTAAAGGTCTCGAAGTCGCGCGACCAGGAGCTGCAGGGTCGCCTGGAGGGTTTCTCAACCCTCACCGCCGGACAGGTCCCGGGCACGCCGGTGATGGCCGGGATCGTTTTCGAGCCGGTCCGGTTCGTGAAGCTCAACGCCATCGCCGCGGCAGCCCTCGACTTTGCCAAGTCCGCCGCGGAGATCGCGCTCGGATTGATCGGCGTGCTCTCCCTCTTTCTCGGACTGCTCAAGATCGCCGACGATGCCGGCGTCATACAGGCTCTGGTCAAGCTGGTTCGACCCATCCTGCGTCCGCTCTTCCCTGAAATACCCGCCGACCACCCGGCGCTCGGTTTCATCGCCCTTAACCTGGCCGCCAACGTGTTCGGCCTGGGCAACGCGGCCACCCCGTTCGGCCTCAAGGCAATGGAGGAGCTCCAGACCTTGAACCGGTCGCAGGACACCGCCACCAACTCAATGGTCATGCTGCTCGCGATGAATACCGCCGCCGTCCAGCTGGTGCCACCAGTGCTTCTGCTCGCACTGCTCGGGCTTCAGATCAATCGGCTCATCTTCCCGATCATCCTGTCCACGGTGCTGTCGCTGATCGTCGCGATCACCGCCGCCAGACTCTACGGCCGGCTCCGCGTCTATCGCGATTCCGACCCCAACCGGATTCCGCCGGCACCCGCGGCGGCTCCACAGGTCTGAGGCCGCCATGGAGACCGTGCGCAACGCCGTCAATCTGCTCTCCGTCTTCATCATTCCACTGATGCTGGTCGGGTTTCCGGTTTACGGCCTCTACAAGCGGGTGCCGGTGTACGAGAGCTTCGTGGGAGGAGCCAAGGAGGGATTCCAGGTCGCCGTCCGCATCATCCCGTACCTGGTCGCCATTCTGTTCGCCGTCGCGATGTTCCGCGCCAGTGGGGCCATGGATGCTCTCGCGCACGTCCTGGGTCCGATTCTGGCGCCGATCGGCTTCCCGGCCGAGGTGCTGCCCATGGCCCTGATCCGGCCACTCACGGGATCAGGGTCCGCGGCACTCGTGGTGGACATGATCAACCGGTATGGCGAGGACTCCATCTATGTGAAGATGGCCTCCGTCATGTTCGGATCCACCGAAACCACTTTTTACGTCATCGCCGTCTACTTCGGCGCGATCAACATCAAGAAGACCCGCCATGCGGTGCCGGTGGGGCTGACCGCAGACATCTCGGCCATGCTCTTTGCGGTCTGGTCGGTACGGCTGCTGTTCGGCTGAGCAGGATTCCATGGCACGACCGAGGGGCTGGGCGGTTCGGCGGCTTCCCGCCACTCTTGGCCTACGGCATAGTTAGACGGCTTCCCTTTCTAAAACGCGACCCAGGACCTGGTGAGCGCCCTGCACGAATCGCTGCGGGTGAACCTCGCGGGACGTTACGAGATCGAGCGCGAGCTCGGCCGCGGCGGGATGGCCACGGTCTACCTCGCGCGCGACCTGGGCTATGACCGCCCCGTCGCGCTCAAGGTGCTCCACCCCGAGCTGGCCTCCGCGGTGGGGCTGGAGCGCTTCCAGCGGGAAATCCGTTTCGCCGCGCGACTCCCGCACCCAGTCTTCGCTGAGGACCACCCTTAGCCTACAGGAAAGCGCCAAAGCCACGCTCTGCCGCCCTCACCGTTGCACCTGCCGCCCACGACCTGGTAGTGTCCGATGATCTGCTTGCGGGCCTGATCCACGGTTCCATGGAAAACCAGTGTGCCGTCGCCAGTGTCGATCTTGATTACTACGGACCTGCCCACGATGTAGCTGGGATACGGAAACGCTCCAGCCGTGACGGTTCCCGAAAAGCAACGGAGGTTGATTTCGGCCGTTCCGGTAACGCCAAAGCTACCCTCGGAGCTGGCACTGCCCTGAGTCAGCATGGCCGACCCAATCCACATTTCCTCCGACCTACTCTCCAGGTTGAACCTCCACCGGCCACTGATTGGAGGCACTCTGAAGCCGCCGACGTTTCCTTGGTCGCCGTTGGCACAGCCACCGTGGATGGCATACGTCCCGGCGAGAGTGGTATCAGTGACGCTCCCCGTCAAAGTAATGATCTGTCCAGCGACGGACGCTGACGTCAGTGAGATGTTGCTGTCAGCCAGCTCGCCAGTCAGGTGTATGGCGGTCTGCTGATCAAAACAGTTCGATCCGTCAACATGCACAACGCCGTTCAGTGACCCCCCCGATTGAGCCATATTGCCGGCGATCGTCACGGGTGGCATCTCCGGGACCGTGGACGTCGTGCTGAATTCCCAATTGCCGGACAGGTTCAGGCCTTTCGGTTGCAGACCTACTATATCTTTTTCTCTGTCGCAACCGGAAGCCAAAGCACCGAGTGTAACCGCACCGAGCAAGATTGCCATTGGCTTTGCCATGTGGTTCCCTCCAAGCTCCGCAACGTCGCACCATAGGGTATGGACAACCGGGTGATGGTTTCAGTAGGCCGGTTCCCGCTCCATTTCAGGAATGAGCTGGCGCGCCGGCCCACGGCTATCCCTGACGGGCGGCGATCGTCAGGGCGACGACGACCAGGCGAAAGGTTCGCACGCGGATCTCAGGGGGCCGACGCACAGCGAACCTCGAATCGCAGGTCGGTTGTCTCCGCGGTCTTGACCGACGCGGTGCGCGGATTGGCGCCGCTCACACTGCAGTCCGGAGGATTAATTGCGGCCAGGCCGAGCGCGAACGAGTGCTCACCCGGCTGCAGACCGGGTATCGTGACCGACGTAGTGAATGAGCAGCGGCGGAAGGGTGAGGTGGAGCAATAGGGCTCCCCGTCGACCCGGACCGAAAATCGGACGGAAGAGCCAGAGGGATCTCCGTCGGTGAGAAGGGCGATCACGCGCACTGCGCCCGTAACCTGCTGGCATGACACGTGAAATGTGGTTTCGACGGGGGTGAGCGCCCTCGTGGCAGGGGCGATCGTGACTGGCCGCGGATTCGGTGGGGCGACGGTGCAGTTCGCGGCGATGCCTCCAAGACTCACGTCGTACGTCCCTGACTCGAGGAGCACGGCTAGCCGTTCTCTCACCGTGAAAGCCCGGTACACGGGACCACTTACCTCGACGGTGTATCCGTTGGTATCGGGGTCGACGCCAACCGTTGCCACCGAGACGATCACGTTGACCCCGCTAGGACCAGATCCGTCGCCGCCGCATCGGACAGCGCAGAGAGCGGCGATGAGGACGGCAACATTGGAACCACGCACGGTTTCTCCTCTTTCTTCGCAGAGATAGGCGGCACTACTTAATCCCGAATGCGTCGTGCCCCTTCACGTCGTTCTGTATCACCCAGGCTGCTACCTGGCGACCCAGCGCCAGCCCCACGTCGCCGTCGAATCGGTAGTGGATGCCCCCCACCACCCGGGAAAGCGCGGCGTCGTCCGCCAGTCCGTTTAGCCGGTCCGCCTCGCTGGGAAAGACCCTGGACAGCACCGCCATCGAGGCTCCGGTGATGCACGCATGATTCGACGGATACGCCGGGAAATTGGGGAGCGGCACGCTGAGCGTGATGCCTGGGTCCGCCTGTGACGGCCGCATCAGCCAGTACGTGTACTTGGCGTCATGGCATGCGATGAACGCATCCATGTCCGCCATCCCCATCAGTGCCAGCGTGTGGGCTGCGCGCAGTTCGTTGAGGTGAAACTTCACGATCTGCTCGCTGGCGATCTGATAGTTGTACGCGGGTATCACCGCGTAGCCGTTGGGTAGGGCCCAGAACTTGGCGTTGGCGTCTTGCTCCGGGGTTCGGGTGTCGGAGAAGTGGCGCACCTCGGCCAGGGCCGAGAGGAATGCTGGGCTCCCGAATGCCGGCGGCGGGCCGGGGCGGAACTGGTCGGCCGACGTGAGGAAGAACGGGCGCATCTCGCGCAGACGGGGAAAGAGGGGCAGCAGGCCTGGCGCGCTGAACCAGCAACCAGGACAGATCGGGACCGTCACGCCCACGTTGGACGGGGTGAAACCGTCGCTGGCGACGCGCGCTAGCACGGCCGCGGCGACGCTTCGCCCAATGGCCTCACCTGCCGCGAAATCGTCCTGGGCCTCGCCAGGCCAATGGGCCTCAGCTTGCTGCAGGTCCAATTGCGTCTCGAAAAAGGCCGCGCGGGTGGGGAGGAATGGCGCGGCCGACAGCAGCGCCGCCGAGGCGCCGCGGATCGCCGCCGCAATCGATGCGTGGTGGCCTTCATCTTTGGATTTCTCGGCGGCAACGGCGGCGTTGTACTGCGCCAGCGAGAGATAGGCCAGCATCCGCGTGCCAGTGAAGACGTTCA
This sequence comes from Gemmatimonadales bacterium, assembly GCA_035495075.1. Taxonomy (GTDB): domain Bacteria; phylum Gemmatimonadota; class Gemmatimonadetes; order Gemmatimonadales; family GWC2-71-9; genus DASQPE01. The sequence goes on along the minus strand of DATJGL010000251.1, from coordinate 11,218 downwards.
GCGTACCGGCCCGGGTTTCCTCCCGGGCGATTTCGTTCCACTGTACCGCAGCCCCGTCCTCCCAGAACTTGGTGGCGGATTGCTCGGCGGCCCGCGGCCCCACCACCTCGCCCGCACATCCGATCGTGACGCTCAGCAGGGAGCAGGCGAAGAGTCTGTGCAGCATGGGACACCCCCATTTCATCGTCGGTTCTTCAGGGAGTCGCAGCCGGGATCCAGAGCGCGGCGCGGGTCGCACCCTGCGCGGTCACACTCGTGCCCCCGATCTGGCCGGACTCGTTCAGGTCGTTGGGCTGCCCCTGGTCGCCACCCAGCGTCCGCAGGCGCTGAATGCCGCGCTCCGGAGTCCAAAGGAAAGGCAGGCCAATTTCGTCCGCCGCAGTGACGCTGTGGCCCACAACCGACCGGTGTGTGTTGACGCTGTTGGCAAGGGTGGACGGGTCGCCGGCAAAAGTACCTAGACTCCGCATGCCGCCCTCCCGGGTCCACAGGAACGCTTCCTGGTTGCCGCCGGCGGTCTCGCTGGTGCCGACGACCTCACCCGTCTCGCTGATGCCGAAGGCAGCACTGGTCGGGCCGCCCAGCGTGCCGAGATCCTCCATCCCGCGGGCTGCGGTCCAGAGGAACGCATGGTCATTCCCGTCGGCGGTCTGACTGAAGCCGACCACCTGGGTGGCGTCGTTGATCCCTCGAGCCCGGCTCTCGGGCCCGCCAAGCGTGCCCAACGCCTGCAAGCGGCGGCCTGGACGCCAGAGGACAGCCTGCGTCTCCCCCTTCCTGGTCTCGCTGAAGCCCACCACTTCCCCTCGGTTGTTGATGGCATTGGCGGCACTGTTGTCGCCGCCCAACGTCCCCAGGCTTCGCATGCCACTCGACTCACTCCATAGGAACGCCTCCTCGGTACCCTCAGCGGTCTCGCTGACCCCGGCGACCTCGCTCCGGTCATTGATGCCGCGGGCCCTGCTGTTCGCTCCTCCCAGTGTCCCCAGGCTCTGCATCCCTTGGCCCGCACGCCACAGCATCGCTCGCGCTTCGCCCGACGGGAGATCGGCTACGCCAGCTACCTCGCCGACCTCGTTGATGGCGTTGCCCTGGCTGAAGGTGCCGCCTAGCGTGCCGAGATCTTGGATGGTGAATCGTTGCGCGACCGCGGCGGCGGTCGGGCGGGTGGGAGATGGTTCGGCGGGCTTGGTGGGATCACCGCAGGCGGCCAGGGCCGTAACGACGCAGGCGCAGAGAACGATCCGTTTCATACAGGACCTCTGATGTGGGATCCAGCGATTGATCCGGAACGCCTCGGGTTGAGAGGTTCGGCGCTGTTCCGGAGGTGGTTTCGGGCGGGTATACTAGAACCGACGCGTCCCGGCGTTGTCATGCGCGCGTCATGCCCTGTAGGCTCTTGCGATGTTCACACTTCGGCTGCTTGGCAGCGCTTCACTCGAGGGCCCGGACGGCCCGGTAGTCGGTCGCGCCGCGCTGCGCCAGCGCATCGCGCTCCTGGCTCTTCTGGCCGTTGAGCATCCCCGACCTCTCAGCCGCGACAAGCTCGTCGCCAATCTCTGGCCCGAGAGCGCCACCGGCGATGCCCGCCACCTGCTTCGCGAGTCGCTCTACATCCTCCGCTCGGCCTTGGGCGAAGAATCGATGCTCAGCGGCGGCGACGACCTCCGACTGAATCCGGACCGGCTCAGCTGCGATCTCTGGGAATTCGAGGCGGCACTTGGCCGGGGCGACCTTGAACCAGCAGTGGCGGTCTACCACGGCCCGTTCCTCAGCGGCTTCCATTTGTCCGACGCGGAGGAGTTCGAGCACTGGGCGGATGGCGAGCGCTCTCGGCTGGCGCGCCGGTACGGCCAGGCCCTCGAGCAGCTCGCGGAGGGGGAATCGAAAAGGGGCGACCCCGTGCGGGCGGCCGAGTGGTGGTCTCGCCTGGCGAGCGAGGATCCTTACAACTCCCGGATCGCGCTGCGCTACATGCAGGCCCTCGAGGGAGCCGGCGACCGGGCCGGCGCCCTCCGGCACGCAAGCATTCACTCCGAGCTGTTACGCAGCGAGCTGGGCGCCGCCCCGGAGCGAGAGGTCGTTGCACTGGCGGAAAGGATTAGGATCGACTCGCGCGCCGCTGCAGGCGGCGAGCCGATGTTGCCCCAGCCGATCGCAACCGTTCCTGCTGCGGTCGAGGGCGACGGGCAAGACCCCCACTTCGGTCTCTTCGCCGCCGAACCCGGACCGCCGATTCGCCGCCGGTGGCTGCTACAACTCGTAGCGACAGCTCTGGTTCTTTCTGTGGTGATTGGACTTGGAGTGCTAGGCGGAACCCTCTCGCGCCCACCGTTTCTCAAGCTTGCTCCCCACCGCGTGGCTGCGGCCCCCTTCGAGAATCGCACTGGGCGGCCGGACCTCGATGACCTGGGCGCCCTGGCCGCCGACTGGATCATCCGAGGTGTCATGGAAACGCCGCTCGTTGACGTAACCGACCTGGAGGCGGTTTACGCGCGGCGAACCGACCATGGCGGGGGTCTCTCGGATCCGCGGACCCTGGCCCAACAAGACGGTGCCGGAATTGTGGTCCGGGGTAGCTACTACCTCTCCGGCGACAGCGTGCTGTTCCAGGCTGGGATCATCGACGTTGCCAGCGGCCGAATTCTCCGGTCCTTCGATCCGGTCGGCGCCCCGATCGAGCGGGCCACGGTGGCCCTCGAGACCCTGCGGGAGCGAATCGCGAGCGGCCTCAGCCCGCTGGTCAGCCCCTTGAGCCCGGTCGATCCCGACCTGATCCAGCTGCCGAGCCTCCCCGCTTACCGCGAGTTCGTGGCCGGGCTCAAGGAGGATGACTGGGAGGTCGCGGCCCAGCACTATCGCCGGGCAGCCAGACTGGACTCCACCTTCGTCACACCGCTGATCGAGCTCGCATTCAACGCCCTGCGGCACGACCAGTGCTCGATCACGGACTCGATTGGCGCCATACTCGAGCACCGCCGAGACCAGCTGCCTGCGTGGAGCCGCATCACCATGGACATGCTGCGCGCCCGCTGCCGGGGTGAACCAGCCAAGGCGCTCGGTCTTCTCGCGCAGCGGTATAGAGCCTATCCTCGGTCGCTGCTGGCGCGGGCGACCTATGCCGGCTGGCTACAATCCTTCAATCAGCCTAGAGCGGCTCGGGCGATTCTGCGCTCCTTCGCTCCCCTGGAGGGTTGGGAGGCCTGGTATTGGTGGCAAATGGCCGCTTCCTGGCATATGCTGGGCGAGTACCGTGCCGAGCTCAGCATCACCGATCGCTGGCGCGATTCCGCAACGTGGGAATGGCAGATTGCGCGTGGGCGTGCGCTCGGCGCACTCGGGCGGGAGCGAGAAGTGATGGAGTTCGTTAGCGGCATGACCGGAGGCTCGACCGACTCGGTCGCGGAGCGCCACTTGACGATCGCAACGGAGCTTGCAGTCCACGGGCACTCCCAGACGGCGATGGCAATTGCCGAGAGCGTCCTGGTGCGCCTCGAGCTCGGGAAGGCCTCCGACTGGAAACACGCAGCGAACATCGGCTGGGCGAACCGGCTGCTTGGTCGGGCGGAGCCCGAGCGGCGCGCACTGGAGCGGATTGGCGAAAGCGACGCTGACACGCTGGCGAAGCTGGAAGCGGAGGCCCGCATCGCAGTGCTGCTGGCCGACACTGCTCGGGCCGAGAGGATCGACAGCATTCTGGCGGAACAGAGCGCGCGCCCAATGCTGCCCCTGCTGGTCCGAGGTGCGACGATCGTGGCCCGAGCTCACATTGCCACTGGGTTCGGTCGGCGGGATCAGGCGGTCGCCCTGCTCCAAGAGGCCTGCGCTAGAGGCGTGATCCTCTTGGGTTCCTCGCACGCATTTCACGAGGACCTGTTGCTCGCGCCGCTCCGGGGCTATCCGCCCTTCGAGGCATTGCTCAAGCCGGACGGCTGACCACCCGCTAGAAGGAAAGGCTGGCGCCGAGCTGGAGGCGCCAACGGGAAGCTTCAAGGTCGATCTCGCTCCGATTGACTGGAAGGAATGCATACACCCCGCGCCCCTTCGCCACATCGTAGCCCAGCAGATCGAGCAGCGGGACCGTGTTTCCGACGTCCCCCACGGTGTGGCGCACCAGGCCCCAATCACCCGAGATGAAGTTGAGCACGTTGAAGAGATCGGCCGTGATCTCGAATGCGTGTCGTCCGGCAATCTGGAATCGCTTCGACAGCCGGGCCTGAGTCTCGTGGATCCAGGGATCGCGGCAGCTGTTCCGCTCGACCAGGTGGCCGCGCTGGCGTTGCAAGCACGGCTCATTTCGGATGTATGGATCAAGCGAATCCCAATCGGCTGGATTAGCGAAGCTGATGTCGGCGGCGCTTCTCGGCACGTACACTACGTCGTTCGACACCTCGAACGTCGGTCGAAATCCATCCGCATTGGGGTCGCCTGTCGCCACATACGTAAACGGCGCTCCCGACATGCCGATGTAGGTGAGGCCGAGCCCGAAGCCAAGCGGGAGATTGGCGGTGCCGACGACCGTGACCTTGTGCGGGCGCTCCCAGAGTGAGGTCCGGAGCTCCCGTTGCGCCAGGGTGCCGTTCACCGGCGTCGCACCGAGGTTGATGTCGGCTATGTTGCCGTCCATACTCATCCGGTCTTGCGTGTCCGTGTAGGTGTAGGCCGCGCTCAGCCCGGTGCCGTTCAGCAGGAGCTTCGAGAGCTGCACCGTGAAGGAATAGGAGCGGTCGCCGCTCCCGTTTTGGAGTTGGTACACACCACGGAGATCATCGCTGGGCCGATCCGGCCGGGCGACGCCGTTCGAGGGGTCGATGCTGCCGTACAGGACCCGGCCTCCCTCTCCCGAGGAGATTCCGACCGGCCCGCGCAGGTTCATGTCGACGATCTGGACCGCGTTCACGCCGCGGCTGTACAGAAAATCGAGCGTCGCGATGATGCCGCCGGGCAGGCGGTGGTCGGCCCCCAGTGACAGCTTGAGGGTTCTGGGAAAGCGAAAATCGGGATCGAAATAGGCCAGACTGATGCTCCGAGCCGGTGCCCCGTCACAGGAAGTAGGCTGATGCGCCGGATCGAGGGTGAAGGCCGGTACCTCATCCCCCTCGCATTGGAGACTCTGGGCCCGAATACCGGTGCTGCCGTAGACATTCCTGAACCACACATAGGCAGGATGCCCGGCGAACAGGCCCGCCCCGCCGCGGAGCACCGTCGTCCCCCGCCCTGAGACATCGTAATTCACCCCGAACCGGGGGGACCAGAGAACGTTGCCACTGGGCGTCAGCGCTGTATTGATACCGAGATCGCGCAGCGCCGCCGCGTTCTGGGTGGGCACAATGGGAACAAACGGCACGTCCAGGCGAATGCCGGTGGTTAAGGTAAGTCGGGGCGTGGGTTGCCACTGATCTTGCAAGTAGGCGCCGACCTGGTTCACCCGGAACGCCACCTGGGAGACACCCGCAACGGGGAAGTCCCGCGCATAGCCCGACGCTTGTCCCATTGCCAAGGAGTCGAGGCTGTCGAACGACCAATGGCCGCCCGGCTCGAACAGCACGTCGTCTACCAGATCGACCCGCTCGGCGTGGGTTCCGAAAGTGAGTTGGTGATTTCCCGCCGCCATACCGATGTTGTCGGTGATCTCCCAGAGAGTGTGCCCGGTTTCGAGCCCGATGCAGCGTGGCAAAACGCCGGCCGCGACCTCGCCGCCGTCGGCAAAGACGGACACAGTCGGAAAATCCGAGTTGGGAAGGCAGGTCCGCTGGTCGTCCACCCGCGCCAGGATCAGCTCGTTGGAGAAACGGCTGCCGAACGCCGTGGTCCAGGCGACTCTGGTAGCATTGATGGTCTCGGGATTGTCGCTACCGGTCGATGAAAGAGGGTAGACGTCGAGGCTCCGCGCGTCGGTCTCCAACTGAGCGTTGCCGTGACCGTAGTTGTGGGACACCGCCAGCCGATTGTTCACCCCGAGCTGCGCCGTCACCTTGGCGAAGAGACTCCTGCTCGGCGTACGGCTTGATGCCGCCGAGAAGCCGCCCGGATTGACACCGCGCCCCCGCAGGAGATCCCGGAATCGCGCCAGACTCTCGTAGCTGATTCCCGGGGCGAGCTGGTCCGGACCGCCCGCGCCACTCCCGGCGGGGACCGGGACAGGGACCGACTGTGCAACCACTTCCTGGCGCGTAGCGGCATTGAGAAAGAGCGCGACCCGATCGTGCACGATGGGAGCGCCGAACGTGAGCCCGAATTCCCTGCGGCTGAAGTCCTCTCCTCGGCTGCCGGTCGAATCAGCCCCTGCAAGCTCCCTGGCCTCGAAGTAACTCAGTACCGACCCTTCAACCTGGTTTGAGCCCGAGCGGCTGACGGCATTGATCAGGCCGCCGGCAAATCCGCTGTAGCGGACGTCGAACGGCGCGCTCAATACCTGAATCTCCTTCACCGCCTCGGGTGTGAACGCCGTGAGCCCCACGGCCCAACCGGGCGTGCCGTTGCCCGAGAACGAGCGCCCAAACGGGTCGCTGTTGTTGGTGCCATCGATCTGGATGCTGTTGTATCGATCGTGCTGGCCGGCGAAGGAAAGGCCGCCGTTCACGCTCCGGGTGACCTGGGGAGAAAGGCGGGCCAGATCAGTGTAGTCCCGCCGAGGTATCGGAAGCCGCGCGATGAGGCTGTCGGAGATGACTTGGGAGGGGCCGCTGCGGGCCGCGATCGAGCGAGCTTCGACCGGCGCCGTGACCGCGATCTCCTGTAACTCTATGGGGGCCGGTGCGAGCGTGAAGTGGAGAGTGAGCCGCTGGCCTAGAGCGAGCCGGATGGAGTCCCGCTGCGCCGGCTCATATCCCACGGCTCGGACCTCCACCCGGTACGGCCCGCCCACCGACAAGTAATCGACGAAGTAGGTGCCGCGAGCACTGGTTGTGGTCTGCCAGCGCTCGCCGTTGGACGTGTTGGTCACGCGAACGATCGCCTGCTCCAACGGCGTGCTGTCCGTCGTCAGGACCCGACCTGCAATGGCAGCGCCGGTCACGCTCTGGGCCGACAGCGGGGCCGCAAACACGATCACAGCCGCAACGAGCCGGAGATGGGCACACCCAATTCGCCCTACGGCTCGCGGAAAGCCGCAGGTCCACCGCCGGCGATGGCCGGCATGCCTGGTGTTGGAGCGGGTTGGTTCGGCCACATCCCCTCGGCCGGAACTCGCGTGGGAGAAATGTGTGGCGGAATGCGGGCGCCAGCCAGACGCAGGAGCGAAAGTCGGATCGCTGCGGCGGCAACTACGTGTTGCAACAGGTACCTCGGCATGAGCGGTCTGCTCGCGGAGTTGAAGCAGACCCGGCCGTTCCGCCGGCCCGGAGAGGAAGCGTTTGGTGAGCATCGCACTCGGCACGATGGCCTTGCGGCAGCCGGTGCCCAGGCCGGCCGAGGCTCGCAGTTGAATCCTGAATGACCGGATGTCCACCGGACCTGCGCTTCGCAGGTAGGGACCGATCGCCGAATCGCCGGCGCTGGCCGTTTGGGCCTGGATCGGTCCCAACCGGTGGAGGTTTCTATGCGGAAGTTCTGGTACGCCGTGGGCATCGCCGGTACGATGTCCGCTGCTGCCTGCAGTACGGATACCCCAACCACACCATCCGCTGCCGGTCCTGCTACAGGACAGGACCTATCGTCCCTTGCGAGCCAGGTGCGTCTGCTCGCCGTCAACCGCGGCATCACTCGGCTCGTTCGGCCGGCCCCCGTTCGCCCCGAACTGGTTCGGCTCGGCCAGGCTCTCGTCTTCGATAAGGAGTTGAGCGGCAATCGTGACATCTCGTGCATGACCTGCATCTGCCCCCCTTGGCAACCGGCGACGGTCGCAGCCTGTCAGTGGGGCAAGGCGGCTCGGGGCTTGGCCCCGTGAGGACAATTCCCGCGGGCGGGTTCATAGCGCGGAATGCTCCGCCGCTTTTCAATCTGTTCGCCGTCGGCCCGCTGTTCCTGGACGGGCGCGTCGTGCACGAGATCGGAAAAGGCTACGCGACTCCGGCGGGAAGTCAGCTCACCGCTGCCATGACCTCAGTCTTCGAGTTCGGCGCACTGTCGGCGCAGCCGATGTTTCCAGTGCTCTCGAGAGCGGAGATGCGCGGCGACGGCAACCGCAACGAGCTAGCTGCAATCGACGACAAGCAAGCTCAAAACATTTGGGACGGCATCATGACTCGGCTGGGCCGGATTCCGGAGTACCGCCGGATGTTCGAGGCTGCCTACCCCGGCAAACCGTTTGCCGAGATGAATTTTGCGTACGCATCCAACGCGATCGCGGGATTTCTCACGGACCGGCTCGCGTTCAACAACTCGCCCTGGGACCCCTTCCTCGCGGGGGACGACAACGCACTCACCGTCACCCAGTTGGCCGGCGCCAAGGATTTCATGAGCGCGCGTTGCTCGATTTGCCACAACGGACCCGCGTTTACCGACAACAAGTTCCACAACGTGGCCGTTGCCCAGTTGGGACCCGGCGAGGGCGACGGACCGAGCGGCCACGACGACTTCGGCCGGATGCGCGTTACCGGAAAGCCGGCGGAACGCTACGCCTTTCGCACGCCGGCGCTCCGCAACGTGGAGCTGACGGCGCCGTACGGTCACGACGGAGCCTTCACAGATCTGCGTGGGTTCGTGGACCACTACAGCGAATCCGACGTGAAGCTGCGGAAGTACGACGCCAGCCAGCTCGAGGCCGCACTACGAGGCACCGTTCTGCCGGACTTCGACGCCATTCTGGCGACTCGGGACACCCTGCTCAGCGGCGTGAAGTTCCCGGCGAAGACCATCGACGAGGTGACCGAGTTCATGAAGGCGCTGACGGACCCAGCGGCGCGTGACCTGCACGCCGTGGCTCCGTCGCGGGTGCCAAGCGGGCTTTCGATAGACGGGAATTGAGATGTTGCTGCGGGAGTCGGGCCCGACGGGGCGGCACGCGGCCGCCTCGTCGGGCTCGGCTCACTTCATTCGAGGAGTGTAGCGGTTCAGCGTCGCGTACATCGGGGGCCAAGGTAGCGGGTAACCCAGATCGGCCGCAGCATGGCGGGTCCAGTAGGGGTCCCACAGGTGCGCCCGGGCCAGCACGACGAGGTCGGCTCGGCCGGCAGCGAGAATGGTATTCACATCGGCCGCCGACGAGATGTTCCCCACCGTCATCGTGGGCACGCGCGCCTCATGGCGGATCCGATCGCTGAACGGTGTCTGGAACTGCCGGCCGTAGACCGGCTGCTGCTCGGGGACAGTCTGACCTGCGGAGACGTCAACGATATCCGCTCCCGCGGCGACGGCCATCTTCGCGACCTCCACCGAGTCGCGCGCTTCCATTCCGCCCGGTGCCCAATCCGTAGCCGAGATCCGGACCGATAGCGGCTTCGCCTCCGGCCAGGCGGCGCGGACTTGGCTCACAATCTCGAGCGGGAACCGCATGCGGTTCGCGAGAGATCCGCCGTACTCATCGGTTCGCTTGTTGGTCAGCGGGGAAATGAACGTGGCTAGGAGGTATCCGTGCGCCAGATGCAGCTCGATCAGGTCGAACCCGGCGGCGTCAGCCATCCTGGTGGCGCGGACAAAGTCGTTCGCCACCTGATCCATGTCGGCCCGCGTCATCTCCCGGGGCTTCTGGTTGTGCGGGCGGTACGGAATGGGCGACGGCGCAATCAGCGGCCAGTTCCCCTCGAGCAGCGGCTCATCCTCGCCTTCCCATAGCACCCGGGTCGAGCCTTTCCGGCCGGCGTGTGCCAGCTGCAGTCCGATCTTGGCCTCGCTCTCCCGGTGCACGAAGTCCACGATCCGTTGCCAGGCGGTGACGTGAGCCGGCAGATACATCCCAGCGCAGCCTGGTGAGATCCGGCCTTCGCGGCTCACGTCCGTCATCTCCGTCATCACCAACCCGGCACCGCCGATCGCTCGGCTCGCGAGGTGGACCAGGTGCCAATCATTCGGCAGGCCATCTTCCGCCCGGTATTGGCACATCGAGGACACCACGACCCGGTTGGGCAACACCAGTTCACGGAGCCGGTAGGGCGTGAACAGCGGTGGAGGCGGAGGTTCGACCGATACAGGACGGCCACTCTGCTCGGCTGCGTGCTCGGCGAACCAGCGGTCCACCTGCCCCACCAGCACCGGATCGCGCAGCTTCAGATTCTCGTGCGTGATGCGAAGACTTCGGGTGAGCAGGTTGAAGGCAAATTGGAGCGGCTCGGTGTCCTGGTATCGTTCCACCGACTCAAACCACTCGAGGCTGGCCTGGGCCGCACGCTGAAGACTCTCGACCTGCGGCCGCCGGCCCGCCTCGTAACTCGCGAGCGCATCAGGCAGCGACCGCTCGACCTTGAGCGCCGTCGCCAGCGCGATGGCGTCCTCCATTGCCAGCTTGGTCCCCGAACCAACCGAGAAGTGCGCGGTGTGCGCGGCGTCGCCCAGCAACACCACATTGCCCGAGTGCCAGCGGGCATTCCGCACGGTAGGAAATCGCCGCCAGATGGAGCGGTTGGCCAGGAGTGAATGGCCCTGCAGCTCGTCGCTGAACAGCTGGTCCAGGTACGCGACCGTGGCATGCTCGTCGTTCTCGGCAAGCCCGCTCGCCTGCCAGGTTTCCTCCCGCGCCTCGACAATGAAGGTGGAGCGACCCGGGGCATACTGGTACGCATGAGTACGCCAGAGTCCCGCGGGCGACGGTTTGAAGTAGAAGGTGAACGCGGGAAACGGACGCGTAGTGCCGAGCCAGACAAAGCGGTTGCGCCGCCAGTCGAGCTGCGGTTGGAACTGGTCGGAGAGCCGGTCGCGAATGAGGCTGCCGGCGCCGTCAGCGGCGACGACAAGATCGGCATTGGGAAGACCGCAATCGGAGAGGTCTCGAATCTCGCGCTGCCAATGAACCTCGACGCCGAGCGATTGCGCCCGCCGGGCGAGCAGCTCCAGCATGGTCTTGCGCTCTACGCCGGAGAACCGATGCCCGGTGGATCGCATGACCGTGCCGCGGTAGTGGATCTCGATGTCCTCCCAGCGCGCGGCCAGGGCGGCCATCGCCTCGTTGGTCTCGGGATCGGCCTCGCCCACGTTCTCGAGCGTCTCGTCGGAGAACACCACGCCGAAACCGAAGGTGTCCTCCACTCGGTTCCGCTCGTAGACGGTTACCTGGTGGCTCGGGTCGTCGCGCTTGAGGAGGATGGCGAGATAGAGGCCGGCGGGACCGGCACCCACGATCGCG
>DATJGL010000250.1:0-4414 GCA_035495075.1 Gemmatimonadales bacterium | reverse complement strand
GACGTGGACGATGAGGATCGGTGGGTATCGGTGCGGGGCAGGTTCGAGGCGCGGGGGGACAGCACCATCACCTCGATTCAAACCGCGTCCGCGTCCATCCAGGCGACCCAGAATTAGCGCGGTGTCGGAGCAGCCCCGGCGACGGTGTCCAATGCAGCCCGGACCCTCGCCGCGAGGCTGTCCGGCGTAAACGGCTTCTCGATCAGCGAGTATCCCAGGCGGAGCGCGTTCCGCCGCATCGCTTCGGAACTGGTGTAACCGGTCATGAAGAGGATCTGGGCACGGGGCGCAAGGGACGCGATCTCGCGCGCCACATCGAACCCCCCCATGCGCGGCATCGCAAGGTCTGTCAGCACCAGGCGAATGTCGTCGCCGCGAGCCCGGATCACCTCCAGAGCGGCCGCGCCGTCGGAGGCGTCCAGCACCTCGTATCCTGCAACCCGCAGCGCTCGGGCCGCGATGCGCCGAACCTCGGGCTCGTCTTCCACCACCAGGACGACTTCGCGACCTGCCACGACAGGCACGAACTCATCTTCGCTCGGTCGGGCCACCGGTTGTGCAGTGAGCGGCAGGAAGATGCTGAAGACCGACCCCAGGCCGGGCGCGCTCTGGACGCCGAGATATCCACCGGTCTGACGAATGATCCCGTATGCCGTCGAGAGGCCGAGTCCGGTGCCTTCGCCCACGGGCTTGGTGGTGAAGAACGGCTCGAACATGTGCTCCATCGTGCGGTCATCCATGCCGACCCCGGTATCGGCCACGGCAAGCTCGGCGTATTGCCCGGGCTGCACATCGGGCTCGAAACGGAGGCGAGGGTCGTCCCTGGTCAGCTCGGTGGGGCCGAGGCGAACCTCCAGAGTTCCCCCGTTCGGCATCGCATCCACCGAATTGATGGCAAGGTTGAGCAGCACCTGCTCCAGCTGGTTCCGGTCGGCCCGCGCATTTCCGCCCGGGTCATCGAGGCGGACCCGGACGGTTACCTGACTCCCGCTGATTCGGAGTAGCACGGGCTCGAAAGCACGGAGTACTTCCTTCAGGTCGAGCACGGTCGGCTTGAGCAACTGGCGTCGGCCGAAGGCGAGTAGCTGGCCCGTGATTCCGGCGGACCGTTGCGCCGCATCGCGCATGAGCTCCACGTCGGCCCGGACCTCGGGCGACAGGTCGTCGCGGCGGAGGACGAAGTCCGCCGCGCCAAGGACGACGCTCATCTGGTTGTTGACCTCGTGGGCCACGCCGCCGGCAAGCCGACCAACCGACTCGAGGCGCTGGAGCGCCCGCATGGCCTCGTCGGTCCGTCGCTGAGCGGTCACGTCGCGAGTGAAGCAACGGGCATGGATGAACCGGCCGTCTTCCCAGTACACGCTCGAGTCGATCAGCACATCCTTGATGGTTTCGTCCTTGCACCGCATACGCGACGGGAAGTCGCGGAGCTTCTCGTCGGCGTGGAGGCGGTAAAGAATGTCACCGATCACCGGCCGATCCACGTGGAACTCGGTGATGTTGTGGCCGACGTATTCGCTCGACGAATAGCCAAGCATGGTCAGCTCGGCGCGGTTGGCTCGCAGAATCGTTCCGTCTGGTCCGACCCAATACATTCCCACTACGGCGTTTTCGAAGAACTCGCCGAGCTCACTCTCCGCCCGCCGGGCTTCCTCTTCCGCCGCGAGACGGGCATTGAGCGCCTCCGCGGCTTCCAGTGCGGCCGCCTGTGCTTCGGCGGTCGCCTCTTCCGCTTCCGCCGCCGCTTGCTCCGCCTTGGCTGCCTCGTCTTCGGCCCGCTCTCGTTCCTCGTCGGCCCGGATCGCGGCCCGGCCGGCAGCGAAGACCGCCCGGCGCCGTGCCTCGCCGATGATGCCCGCTCCGATGCCGGTCACCAGGAAGAGCAGCGTCCCGATGACCTCGACGGGAGTTTCCGCCTTGAAGGTGAATCGTGGCAAGAAAAAGAGAAAAGGCGCGGCAACGGAGCCGACGATGGCGAAGAGAATGGTGGGGCCGAACCCGCAGTACCACGCGACGACGAAGAGGGTAGGGAAGAGCGTGATGTAGGGAAGACGGACTCCAACCAGAGGATCCACCAGGCCTCGCAGGCCGATGGCCAACAAAAGCAACCCGAACGCTAATCCGTAGGGATGGCGTACCAGGTACCGGTCAATCAGTTGGTGTCCGACAGAACGTCGCGCCGACGATCCGGGAAGGGACAAACCCACCTCACAGCATCGGACCTGGGGTTTGCTGCCGGGCGGGAACTCCGCCTTACGATGGACGAAGATAAGATAGCGAGGGTGGGCTGAGGCTACTTCCGAGCGCCGGTCTGGGCAATCGTTGTAGCCTAGGCGTGCAGGGTGGCACGAGTCCAAGTTCCGAGTTCAATTTACTCGTTGGCGCAACTCGATCTCCCGGCGAAGCTTGAGCGCTTCGATTAAGTGAACTGCTCGTGGCCCGCACCGCGTTCCGCGTCCTGCTTGGAGTGCTCGCGACCGGGCTCGTCATCGCCCTGGCCGGGGGCTTGGCGCTGTACGCCGGAGGGGCGACTTGGATCGCTAATCGCCTGCTCGCCGCGGCCGTCCGGTCCCTTCCCGAAACGACGTTTCGGGTCCGATCCGTGGGCGGGAGTCTGGTGTCGGGGCTCGTGCTTCACGATCTCGAGCTCAATCGGGGGCCGGTCGGAGTTCCCCTCCACGTGGACGAGGTGCGGGTCCGGTACCGTCTATCCCGCGTTCTCCAGCATGACATCGCGATCGACCAGGTCCACGTTATCGGACCGACTGCGGGCCTGATTCAGCTTCGCGACTCATCCTGGAACTTCCTCCCACCCGTTCCCAAAGCGAAAGCGCAGTCCACGGCACCCGGGCGAACGATACGGATCGCTGTGGCATCGGTGTCGCGCGGGCAGGCGACAGTGCGTTTCCTGGGTAGCGGTCCGGCCGGCTCGACGCTTCGAGTGGACGATCTGGAGCTGCGCGCCCGGGACTTACAGTTGGGGGCCGTTTTGGCGGTTCGGCTCGACACCCTTGGCTTCCGGGCGTTGCCGCCGGGTGCTTCGCCCCAGTGGATCAACGTTGCAGCCGCCGGCGCCGTTACCGGCGACCGGGTAGCGCTGACCCGGCTCAACCTGCGTTCTCCGTCGAGCGACGTTTCGGCCCACGGGAAGGTTGCAATTGGCCAGAACGACTGGCGCCACCCCCGGGATTTCGATCTCAGCCTCACCGCTCGGCCACTCTCCTATCGCGATCTCCGCTCGCTGGGCCATCGTTTTGAACGAGAAGAGAACGTGACGCTCGAGCTGCGGTCCCATGGCGGGAGCAACCAGATCGCAGTGAATCTCGAGGCGACGTCGTCGAACGGCGGGAGCATGGCCGTGAACGGGCGCGGAACGCCACCGGGCACGGTGCCGATCGATTACGATCTGCACGGCCGCGTTCGGGGGCTAGACCCCGGCTTGCTGACCGGGAGCGCCGAGCGAACTGGCTCGCTCAGCGCCGATTTCGAGGCCTTGCTCAAAGGGCCCAGCCTCGACCACGTGGACGGGACGGTGCGGGCGAGCTTCACCGGCACGCGCTACGGAAGGATGGGGGCGCGGAGCGGCATGGTCCAGGCGCGCTTCAAGGAGGGGCAGGCCAGCGTCCAAAGCCACGGAGACGTTGCGGGAGTGCGGTTCACGGCAGGCGGATTCGTGAGACCGTTCGACTCGGTCCCTTCCTATGATATGAAAGGGCAGGTGCGCGCCCTGGCCGGTGCCGGGAAACCATCGCCCATGGTCGAGCGCCTCGTGGGCCGCGAAGGCCTGGACATGCACCTCCGGGTGAATGGACGTGGCGTCGATCCGAAGCAGGCTAACCTGAAGCTTCTCGCAACAACTACTTCCTCCGAAAGCGGACGGGCACTGCTCGACTCCGGGCGAGTCGAGGCGACGGTCGCGGGTGGCGTCGCAACTTTCCGGGCTCGCGCGGGCCTCACCGGCGGACTGGTGAGCCTGCGGGGAAGCGCTCGGCTCGAGCCCGAGATCGGCTACCGGGTGGATCGGGGAGAGATCGAAGGGGTGGACCTCTTGGCTCTACTCGGTGATACCGCCGGGAGCCGGGTCAACGGGAGCTTCAGCCTCAGCGGCTATGGGGTTACACCGAGGCTGGCCACCGCCGACGGCCGAGTGCAGGTCTCCCGCTCGACGATTGGGTCGCATGACCTGGACGAGGGGCGCGCGGACGTACGGCTGCGAAGTGGAGTCGTAGGCATCACGGGAGACGCAAACGTCGACGGCGCAGCTCTCGCGCTCGCCGCGGAGGCAACCCCGTTTGCGGATCGTCGAGAGGTGCGAGTTCGAGAGGTGCGGTTCCGTAACGTCGACCTTGCTCGCACTGCGCCCGGGCTCCGCCTTTCCAGCGACCTCTCCGGAACCGGAACATTCAAGGCGAGC
>DATJGL010000249.1:0-8460 GCA_035495075.1 Gemmatimonadales bacterium | reverse complement strand
CATTTTCGCGTAATATGGGCGCGGACGCCAAACTGGGAGATCGCATGACTGCAGCAGCACCTGCCACGACCGCATCCGTGGCCCAAGAGCTGGTCGCGCTTTGCCGGGCCGGACGCAACCTGGACGCGGTCAACAAGCTCTATTCGCCCAAGATCGTCAGCATCGAGCCGATGGGCAGCGAAAGCATGCCGGCGGAGATGACCGGCCTCGACGCCGTACGGGGCAAGAATCAGTGGTGGTTTGAAAACAACGAAGTCCACAAAGCCGAAGTGAACGGGCCGTTTGTGGGTGAGGGTCAGTTCGCGGTGCACTACACCTACGAGACTACCTTCAAGCCGTCGGGTCAGCGGGTCACGATGAGCGAGATGGCGCTGTACACTGTGAAGGACGGCAAGATCACGAAGGAACAATTCTACTACAACGTTCCTGCCTCCGAGTCCGACGAGTCGGAAGAATCCGATTGATCGGCGTTTTCACCTGGCAAACGGGCCACCGGGCTTAGGCGCCGATGGCCCGTTTTCACACCCCTCGCACCAGCCCGCCATCCACCAGCAGGCTTTCGCCCGTGATGTAATTGGCATCGGCGGAGGCCAGGAAAGCAGCGGCGCGCGCCACGTCTTCGGGAGTCCCGGGACGGCCCGCCGGTATGCGCGCGATCGCCTCTGCATCCACCGGATAAGTATCGATCCAACCGGGCAGGAGGTTGTTCATCCGCAGGCCGAGAGCCGCATATCGCTGGCTGTACACCTTGGCGAAGTTGCCGAGCGCCGCCCGCAGCGTGGCGGAGATGGGGTGCCGAAGGCTGGGCTCGGCGGCGGCGAAGCTCGAGATGTTGACGAACGCTCCCCCTCCGCCTGCCAGCATAAGCGGCGTTGCCGCGCGCGCGATCCGGATCACGTTCAGCAGCAACAGATCCAGGCCGTTCCGCCATTGGTCGTCGGTGAGATCCAGCAGCTCACCTTTGGCCACGTGTCCCGTGTTGGTGACGACGGCGTCGAGTCGCCCAAATCGGGACTTGGCGGTTTCGACCAGTCGGTCGAGATCCGCCGGCAATTCCACCGATCCGCGGACGGCAGCTGCCCCGAGCTCTGCCGCCAGGCCGTCGACGTCCGCCGAGCGGGCCAGCAGGACCAATCGATACCCGCGCCGGGAGAATTCCCTGGCGCAAGCAGCGCCGATTCCGCGGCTCGCTGCCGTGACCACCGCGACGGGCCCCGGTGCGCTCAAGTTCTGGAGCCCGGCGTCTGGCAGATGATGGCCATGTGTCCCCGGGAGGTCGGGTCGTCCACTTCAGCCACGACGATCTCGAACCCTGCATCCCCAAGCAACGCGATGCTGACGGCGGGCGCGTGCGCGCTGTAGAAAAACTCCTCACCGTACATCGAGTCGGTAAACTCGTCGTCGCTGCCGCCGAGCGACATCAGGAGGGGACCGCCTGGCTCGAGCCATTCGCGCATCGAATGGAAGAGATTCCGGTGGCGATCCTTGGGGATGTGAAACACGGAGTCCCAAGCGATGATGCCGTCGAAGCGTCGCGCGGGGTTGAACTCGAGCATGTCCGCGGCGATCAGCTCGGCTTCGGGGCAGTTTGCCGCCCCGAGGCGCAACATCTCCCGGGACGCATCAATTCCGGTGACGCGAAACCCCTGGTCGAGCAAGTAGCGGCCGATGGGGCGTCCCGCACCGAAGCCGAGCTCGAGGACATGAGCCCGCGGTGAAAGCAGCGCGGCGAAGCGGTCCACGTACGCCCGCTCGCGAAAGCTGCCGTCCGCCCGGTCCCGCGCCCAGCGGTCGGCGATCAGATCGTAAGGAGCCGCCATTACGAGGGACTGGCCGCAGTCACGAGCGCAGGTAGGGAGTGGCGATGCGGATGACCAACCAGAGCAGAATCAGCAGGATGATGATGATGAGTCCCAGGATCCCGGCGATCACTGGCCGGAACCGTCTGAACGCCTTCCGCTGGTTCTCGACCACGTCGCGTTGATGGGCGATCGCCTGACTCTGGTTGGCGACCATCTGTTCCTGAATGGTCAAAACCCGCTGGTGCCGCGCGGCCTGCTCCCGCGCGAGGTCGCGTAACTCCTCCAGCAAGTGAACCATCTTCTCATCGGACACTAGTGCTCGGCGTCCTCGGCGTCCCCCGGCTCTGCCGGGCGACCTTCGAAGGACTCCCTTCGCCGAGCCGACTCGGCGAGGAGATAGGCCAGGGAAAGGTCTCCCAGATCGCACGCGATCGCGACGTCGGTTGGCTGAACCCGGACCACCGGCCCGCCGAATGCCGCGGGGACCTCCTCGCCGGGCCATTCCAGGAGGCCGATGAGGCGTTGTCCCATCTGCGGACGAGCCGACTCTGCGTGCCGGATGCGAAGCCCGCCAAGCGATGCGTCGAGGACATCGTGGACCCCGCCCGCGAGGTGCAGGTGGGGGCGGCGAACGGACGAAAAAGAGATGCGGAGATGCTGGCGCCGCTCGTGGCGCGCTCCAGCCTCTGCCGCCGAAGTAGGCGTGGACATGAACAGCTCCGGTGCCGTTGGTGGCATCGGTAACATGTGCCGGAGTCGCTGAGTCGGCTAGGCGGTGGACGCCCGGTCCGAAGGGTTAACCCGTTCCGCCGTGTCCCGGTCGAGCCGCGCCCGCACCGCCGCCAGAAAAGGGTCGGCCTCGGTGAACTGCTTGCCGTATTCCAGATTGAACTGGTAGTCGAAATCGGCGGGGTTCTGCCCCTGGTTGTGCTGCATGATCGTTTCCAGCTTGTCGAGCGCCTTGGCGAGCTTGGCCTCCTGAGATGCGGCTGCTTCGTACTCGTCCCAGAGATCCACAATCTCCTGGCGCACGCGCGGTGGGAGCGAGGCCACCAGCTCGACCAGGCCGGCTCGCTCCTCCCGCGACTTGTCTCCTCTCGTGGTCTGCGCGGGAGCAGGGACGTCACCGCGCAGGGCTTCGCCCAGATCGTGAATGATGCAGATCCGGATCAGCTTGGCGAAATCGACGTCGGGATAGCGCTCGGCGAAGACGAGAGCCATAAGGCAGAGCCGCCAGGTATGCTCGGCGACGCTCTCTCGCTGGCCCTTAGAGGTCCAGCCACTCCGGAGAATCGTCTTCAGTCGCTCGGCGGATCGCAGAAACGTGAGGGTTTGCTCGATTTCGTTCGAATCGGCGAGCAACGGACGCTCCTCGTCAAGCCTCAGCGCGACAGTTCGGCGGCGGCGGCGCTCAGCTTGAGCGCCGTATTCCAGTTTCTGCCGGTGCCCCGGGTCCCCAGTTTCTTCTCGATCAGCGCGACCGTCAACCGGGAGCGGCCGATCCCATCGGGATAGACGATATACAGCTGCTTGCCATGAGCGCCGACGACCTCCCGGCCGCGGATGGCCGCGCGTAACGCCTCCACCCGGGCGGGATCAGCCTTCGCCCTCAAGGCCATGACGACCAGATGGCTCGGGTCGCTCTCTGCCTCATGCCGGAAGGGGTTCGCGGCGACCACCTCATTCCATTCCGCGGCGGTTCGGACGATGAAGTCGGTCTCCAGGCCGAGACTCTTCTTGGCCGCGGCTTCGAGCACGCCCTCGAGTTGCGCGCGGGAGATCGGCCCGCTACGAAATACGAGATTACCGCTCTGGAGCAAGGAGCGCGGCTCGGTAAAGGTGAGCCGAACCAGCAGGTCCCGCAGATCGGCCATAGAGACTTGGCCATGCTTGGGAAGGTTGACTGCGCGAAGCAGGGCGATGTGAACCGGCACAGGCCGACTCGGGGAAGGGTTTCGGGCTAGCGCCGCAGGGCGAGAAATGCGCCCACGATCATCAGCACGCTACCCAATGCCCGCCCCGGCGTGAGGGGGAACTGGAGCGACCGCATCAGCCCGAAGTGGTCGATCGTGAGCGCCGCCAGGATCTGTCCGGTCACGATGAAGGCTATCGCCGTTCCCACGCCCAGGCGCGGGGCAAGGAAAGTGATCGTGAGAACATACGTAGCCACGATCAGCCCTCCGACGTAGCTCCACGCCGGAGCGGCCCGGAGCTCGTCCCACGAGGGCAGGGGAGTTCGCGTAAGCGCGACTGCTGCAACCGTCGCCGCCCCGGCGACGACGAAGAGCGCTAGAGCTGACACGACGACACCGCCCGGAAGGGACTTGCTGAGCGCGGCATTCGCGGCGGCCTGTACCGGGATCAAGGCCCCGGCCGTCACGGCTAGAAGGGCGAGCAGCAGTATCATGGGGTTACGTCGCGTTTTCCCGGATGCAGCGCTGGACTTCGGCCACCAATTTCTCGGGCGGAAATGGCTTCCCCAACAGTGCGCACGGAGCCGCGATGCCGCGCTGCGCCAACTCGGCGGGTCCGTATCCCGACATGAGAATGACCGGCAGGTCCGGGTGAGCTCGGGAGAGTGTCTCGAGCAACTCCACGCCGTTCAGCCGCGGCATGACAATGTCCGAGACGACCACATCCACTGCGCCGGCACGACCCTCGAGGAAATCCAAAGCCTGCTGGCCATCGCCGGCCTCGTGCACTTCATAACCCGCCGAAAGGAGAACTCTCGCCGCATACCGGCGGACCACAGGCTCATCGTCCACCACGAGCACGAGATGCTTTGCGTCGAGATCCAACGGTGCGCTCAAATGCCCTCCTCGCCGAAATACCGGCGTTGCTCGCTCAAGGTGGCGTAGCACACAAAGGCCGCAGCGAGGTCAATCATAAATGCTGGTTCGCTACCCCGCTCGAACCGCCGTCACTATCGGCTTTCGTGCCGGGCTCAGCGCCAAAATGGCTCACGTCCAAGCTGCTCGATAGATGTCGCCATTTCTCCCAGCGCTCGACCACCTGCTCGGCCCTTGCCACGCGAACGCCCAAACGGCGGACTTTCCGCAGACCCAATACGCTCCGGACAGTCACGGGGCTACGAAAGGAGAACAGTAAATTGGGGTCGTCCGATCACGAGGGTGATGGCAAGCATCACTCCGCTCGAGCGGCTTTGGGTGGAGGGGAACCAGTCAGCGGGGCCGTCAGTGCTCACAAGACCGTCCTCGGACTCTCATCGCCGCCCAAGCCTTGCCAGAAACCCGTGGGCGTTCGCGCGGGTTACATGTGCTGACCGTACCGATTGGAGCCTTCGTGACCGTTCAGCATGATGCCGAGCACCACCGCTTCGTGGCCCAGGGGCCCGGTGGCGAGGCGCAACTCATGTACAGCTATTTCGCGGATACCGTGCTCAACCTCGAGCACACCGAGGTCCCGCCCGAAGCGCGCGGTCATGGTGTGTCCGATGCCCTGATTCGCGCGGCTTTGGCATTCGCGCGCGAGCGGCGCCTGAACGTCATGGCGACCTGTCCGTTTGCTCAGCGATGGCTGGCCGCGCACCCGGACGAGCGACCTCGGCCCGGCGCGTCGTCCTGATCTCTTTCGGTGGTCAGCCTCGCGTGGCCAGGGCTGTTGGGTGGCTCGGCTGGTAGAGGCCGATCTCGCCCCCGCTGGGCAGCCGAATGGTCGTCTTGATGCCCCACTCGGCTTTCTCGACCTCGGTGGAGGCGACGCCCTTGGCGGCCAGCGATCTCACGGTGGATTCCAGATCGTCGCACATGAGATAGAGGACCGCGCCGAGGATGTCGTGATCTGCGTGGCGTTGGAGGAACGGACTCGGGGCGGGGTGAACGCCCAGCTCGGCCGGGGGGAGCCCAAAGATCAGCCATCCACCGCCCGCATCGACTGCGGAAAACCCGAGTGCGTCCCGAAAGAATGCCCGATCGGCCTCGGGGTTGCTGCTGTACAGGAGAAGGTGAGCGCCGATGATCATGAGATTCCGGTCTAATGCGCCGCCTCTGCTATCGCGCGGGTCCGCAGGTTCTGGAACAGCTCCCGCCCGGCAGCCGTCACCTCCTCGACCGCCTGATTGAACGCCATCTCGTTGGCTTTGGATGGCGCATTGAATCCGCTGATCTTGCGGATGAATTGCAACGCCGCGTCGTGGAGCTCCTGGTCGGTGGGCTGCTCGTTAGGGCGGCGGAGTCGTTTGATGTTTCGGCACATGAGCGCGTTCTCTTTTCCTGATTCCTAGTCGGACGGTTGCCGCTTGCGGCCGGCCGGACGCTCCCAGGCGGAGACCGGCCCGTCGGCAACGATGAAGAGCGGGTGCGCAGCGGGCCCACGCTCGCTCCGAAGCGCGCGATAGGACGCCGGGCTCCGTGCGCGCAGCTTTCGCTTGAGGTGACGCCACTCGAAAGCCAACTGCCCCGTTGTGGCCGCTATCCGATGGCGCCCAGGTGCTGGACCCAGTTTGCCCCGATCGAACCGGTACCCGCGCCGGCCGGCCTCATCGTAGATCGCGCGGAGGTAGGCATTCAAGCAGGCGACCGGCCGTGGTTCCGAGCGGAAGCGCGCCAGCTGAGGATGCCGTCGATATCCCCGGGTGTTGCCCCGGAGAACGGCGCGTGCCAGCAGGGCCTCGCGCCACACGGCGACGAGGCCGCGGCCATCGAGATACTTGGGATGCACGGTCCAGATTCGCATTATGGAACGTACCGGGCCACCGCTATCGCCGCTGTTGCAAGCACCAGCAATATGGCGACCCACGTGGACGCTGAGGCGAGTCGAGGTTGCAGGCGTTGCATCTCTGCGGCCTCATCGGCCGTGGGGCTGCCCCTCGCTTGCGCCGCGGCCGCAAGCCCACCCAGACGGTTGCCAACCGGAGCGGCGACCCCCATTCCGAGGCCAACGGCGCCCAGTCCGAGCAAAGCACCGAGACTAAAAACCAGCCCAGTCCCCGACCGTACCCAGGTACCTACGAACCCGGCCGAGTCCCGCCGGTACAGGCCGAGCCCCGACAGGACGGTTAGAATCGCTGCTCCCATCATGTAGAGCGGGAGCTTACGTACCTGCACCAGGTACGACATGACCGGACCGCCCGCCGGCCCCACGCTGCGAAGCGTGGGGAGGAGAAACATGGCGATGAAGATCGCACCGCCGACCCAGAACACACCAGACACGATGTGAATGAGCCGAAATACGAGGATGCTTCCCGAGCCGTTCATGCTGCCCTGTCTCCTGGTGACGCGATCAACATAGCACCTCTCAGGAAGCAGCAAAGTCTGCCGGGTCGAACAACTGGCGGATCTCGCCTTCGCCCTCGTACGACGGCCCCATCACGTCCGCGTGGATCTTCCAGAAGCGCTTGGACAGCTCGATCGCCTCGGCCTTCGACTTGGTCTGCACGATCGCGTATCCGCCGACCAACTCCCTCGCCTCGGCGAACGGCCCGTCGGTCACGGTCACCTTCCCGCCTGACAGTTTGATCCGTGCGCCCCGGGAGCTGGGGAGCAGCCCGCCGACATCCACCAGCACGCCCGCCTTGGTCATATCCTCCGAAAGCTTCTCGATCGCTACCATGAGCTTCGGATCCGGGGGGAGGCCCGCTTCAGAATCCTTGGTTGCCTTGGCAATCAGCATGAACCGCATCGGGATTTCTCCTTCAGAGTTGTAGGGATGTGTCCCATCAGCGCTGCTGTGAGCTGGATACCTGAGCGCGAAGACGTTCCTCCTGTTCCCGGAGGGCCGGGGTAAACTCGGGCCCGAAGTCTTCTGCCTCATACAGCCGTCGGATCTCGATCTCCACTTCCCCGTCCCCATCCTCCGCGGGCCACCGCTTGACCCATTTGATCGCCTCCTCCAGCGAGTCCACCTGGATGAGGCTCCAGCCCGCGACCAACTCTTTCGCCTCGGCGAAGGGGCCGTCGGTCACGCTGGGCTTCCCGCGGGAGAATTTGACGCGCACACCCTCCGAGGTCGGGCGGAGTCCCTCGCCTGCCAACAGGATCCCAGCCTTGACCATCTCCTCCATGTACTGGCCCATGGCGGCAAGTAGCTTCTCGCTGGGCAGTGCGCCGGCCTCGGTGTTCTGATCGGCCTTGCGCAGAATCATGAATCGCATCGCTGTCTCCTAATGGGTTCGAGGTTCCGAGCCGGGCCTTCCAGGTGCTCGCCGACCAGGCGGGCCCAGGCTCCTACGTACACGTCGAACCACCAGTGTCGAAATCGACAATGGGGGTGGAACGGCCACTGTTCTACTTGGTCAGCGTTGCTGCTCGGCAGCCTCGGGGGGACACGCGGCAGCCCGCTCGAGCATGAGCCTGCGTTCGCGAGTGTTCTGGGTGAGGGTGGCCGCTCGCTCCAACTCCGAGCGGGCCTCTTCGAAGCGGCCAAGCTTGATCAGGAAGTCGGCGCGGACGGCGGGGAGAAGATGGTAGTTCTCGAGCGACCGGTGCGAGGTCAGCTCGTCGACGATTTCGAGGCCCGCGGCCGGTCCGAACGCCATGCCGACCGCCACCGCCCGATTCAGCTCTACCACCGGGGACGGGGCGATCCGGCCGAGTGTCTCGTAGAGCGCCGCGATGCGGGGCCAGTCGGTCTCCGCGGCCGTACGAGCCCTGGCGTGGCAGGCGGCGATCGCGGCCTGCAAGGTGTATGGAGCCGGCGC
>DATJGL010000248.1:0-3059 GCA_035495075.1 Gemmatimonadales bacterium | reverse complement strand
ATCAGTACCTACCTGATCGCGTTCGCCGCGGGTCCCTGGCACCGCGCCAGCTCGACCGAACATGGCCGCACGATCACGGCCTACGTGCGTGCGTCGCGCGCGGCCGAAGCCGACCTCGATAGTCTGCTCACGCTGAACCAGCGCGCGCTCGACTGGATGGAGCGCTACTTCGGCCGGCCCTACCCGTTCGAGAAGTTCGACTTCGTGCTGGCGCCCGCCTTCCCGTTTGGCGGCATGGAACACCCCGGTGCGGTCTTCTACAATGAGGACCGCTTCATCTTCCGCGAGCGCCCCACCCTACCCCAGCGGCTCAACCGCTTCTCGACCATTCTACACGAGGTCGCCCACCAGTGGTTCGGCGACCTGGTCACGATGCGCTGGTTCGACGACCTCTGGCTCAAGGAAGGCTTCGCGACCTTCATGGCGGCCAAGGCACTGGCCGAGATCGAGCCCGCGGCCGATGCCTGGAAGACGTTCTACCTCTCGAACAAGCCGGCCGCTTACGCCGTGGACCAGACCGCCGGCACTCGACCCCTCTGGCAGGCGCTCGACAATCTCGACCAGGCCAAGAGCAACTACGGCGCAATTGTCTACAACAAGGCGCCGTCCGTCCTGAAGCAGCTGGAGTACCTGGTCGGCGACTCGGCGTTTCAGCTAGGTGTCCAGCGATTCCTGAATCAGCACGCCTACGCCAACGCGACCTGGCAGGACCTGCTCGGCGCCATCGGGCAAGCTGGGCATCGCCCGCTCGAGGGCTTCGGCCGCGCCTTCATGCTCCGTCCCGGCATGCCAGTCGTCGAGCAACAACTGGCGCTGCGGGACAGGGCGATCGCGCGGCTCACGCTCACGCAGTATCCTGCGAAGCCTCTCTCCGGCGACAAGCCCTGGACCGAGCGCACTGAGGTGCTGCTCTTCTACTCCGATCGCCCGCCGGTGTGGATCCCAGTCGAGCTTCGCTCCCGCGTCACCGAGGTGACCGCGGCGAAGGAGAAGCCCGCGCCCGATTTCGTATTCGCCAACGCGCGCGACTACGGCTACTTCCTCCTCCTGCTCGATTCGACCAGCGTTCACGCGCTCGAGTCCGGCGCGCTCGCGCGGGTCGATGATCCGTTTCTCCGCGCCATGCTCTGGGGTGCGCTGTGGGATCAGGTGCGCAACTATCGCATGCAGCCCGAACGATTCGTCCGCCTGGCTCTCGGCGAGCTACCGCGCGAATCCGACGAACAGGTCGTTCCCTTCGTGCTCGCGCGACTCGGTCGCGCCGTCTCCGCCTACCTGCTCCCGGCGAGCCGCGACTCTCTCCAGCCCGACGTCGAGGCAACGCTGTGGCAGGCCGCAGGCGACAAGGCCAGGCCGTACGGGATCCGCAAGGCCTACGTGGACGGGTTCGTCGATCTCGCCGCAACACCTCGAGGAATCGCACGGCTCGACACACTCTTCTCCGCCGACTCGGTGGCCGGCGAGCCGCTCAAAGACCCGACCCGCTGGGACATTGCCACGCGCCTGCTCGAGCTGGGCGCGCCTGCGGGCGAGTCACGCTACGCCGAGCAGGTGAAGCGGGACACGACAGCCGACGGGCGGCGGCGCTCCTTTGTCGCGGCTGCGGGCCACCCCGACGCCGAAACCAAGCGCACCTACTTCACCCGCTACTTTGCCGACGCCACGCTGAACGAGGATTGGGCTTCGGGCAGCCTGGGTGAGTTCAACGCCCTGGAGCACCAGGCCGTCACCTTCCCTTACGTGCGGCCGGCCCTGGACTCCCTCCCGTTCATTCAGGCGCACCGCCGCATCTTCTACCTCGAAACGTGGCTGGCCGCGTTTCTACGGGGCCAGACCGGAGACTCCGCGCTCACGGTGGTCCAACGATATCTGAAAGAGCATCCCAACCTCCCGCTCGACCTGCGCCGCAAGGTCCTCCAGCATGCCGATGAGCTGGACCGGACGGTCCGGATCCGGCGGCGGGGCGACTCCGCCCCGTATGTCGATTCCGTGGGCCACCGTTCGACGGAGAGGTAGAGACCAACCACGGAGCGGAGCGATGTCCACCGGCAAGCTGACTCTGACCACCTTTCTCACTCTGGACGGCGTCATGCAGGCGCCGGGCGGGGCCAACGAAGACCAGAGCGGCAACTTCCAGCACGGCGGCTGGCTGGTCCCCTATGTAGACGACGTCATGTTCCGGATCGTCGGCCAGCGCTTCGGGAACGCCGATGCATTTGTCCTCGGGCGGAAAACCTACCAGATCTTCGCGGCTTACTGGCCCCGCATCACCGACCCGGCTGACCCGGTTGCCTCGGCGTTGAACCGGCTGCCCAAGTACGTCGCGTCGAAGACTCTGCAGAAGACCGAGTGGCACAACTCCAGCCTGATCCGCGGAGACCTCGCGGAGCAGGTCGCCGAGCTAAAACGCCGCTACCCTCGAGAAATCCAGATTCACGGCAGCGGCGACCTGGCCCAAACGCTCATTGCGAGGGATCTGGTGGACGAGTACCACTTGTGGCTTTACCCCGTCATTCTCGGCACGGGAAAACGGCTTTTCGCGTCGGGGACCATTCCGGCCGCGCTCACGCTGGCGGAGACGACGACTACCAGTACCGGCGTGGTCGTCAGCATCTATCGGCGCGCGGGCAAGCCGACCTATGGGTCATTCGAGCTCGACCAGGCCTGAGCGAGAGAAGGCCTCGGCGCTCCAGTGGATCGAGCGGGCGCTGCATGAGACCAGCGTGCTTCACGCCGAAACCATCAAGGAAAACTGGATCCGGGCAGAGCTACTGATTGCGCTCAAGCATCTCGCCGGCGAGCCGTAGTGCCGGCGTTGTCTAGGACTGCGCTTTCTTAGCTGTCGGCGGTAGCAGGCCGTTCAGCCGCAGGTAGATGGCGAGCTGGCTGTAATGGTCCGCCCAGTCGTCCGAAGTAATGAACATCGCCTGTGCCCTAGTGAAGTCCCGGTCTCCAAACAACTTTAACTTCCCACCCAGGTCCGAATCGTTCACCTTGGCCAGTGCCGTCTCGCAGAACTGGAAGGTCTCCTTGAGCCGGGCGACCAGCTGGTCTTTCGA
>DATJGL010000247.1:0-9470 GCA_035495075.1 Gemmatimonadales bacterium | reverse complement strand
CGGTCCCCATTCGAACGGTGTCACCCACATGGCGCTGTTGGGCTTCGACGACGGCTCTTACCTCGAGCTGATCTCGACGCTCGAGCCTGGCAGCCAATCGCCGCTGTGGAACGCCCAGATCCAGGACGGCGCCGGACCGGCCGCATGGGCTGTACGGGCGGACGACCTGCCCCAGGAGCAAACACGGCTGGCGCGGGCCGGCTTTACTCCCCGAGGGCCGGTTCCCATGACTCGCACCCGTCCGGACGGAACCGCTCTCGCCTGGGACCTTCTCTATCCCCGCGACGAGCCACCGGGTGCCACACTTCCGTTCGCGATCTGCGATCGCACGCCGCGCGAGCGCCGGGTGGTTCCCTCACCGAGCGTAACCGGAAGCGGCGTCGGCGGCATAGCGGCCGTTGTTCTGGGGGTAGCGTCCATTGACGCGTCAGCCAAACTCTTCCAGGCGGCCTATGGCTTGGAGGATCGGGCTGTAGCCGTTCACCCGGAGCTGGGGGCTCGGCTCGCCCAATTTTCGTGTGGGCCGGTTGTTCTGGCCGAGCCGCTGGCAGGATCGGCGTGGCTCTCGGAGCGAATCGCCCGTTACGGCGATTCACCTGCCGCGGTGTTGCTCGCGTGTTCCCCGACAGCACGAAGCAGGTCACGCCTCCCGCTGCTCGCCGCCGAGGACTGGTTTGGAGACGGGCTGACGTGGATAGACCCCGCCCGGCTCTTCGGCTGGCGTGTGGGCCTTCTCTCCCGAACAGCTTGATTCAGACGTGCCTGAACGGCTCAGCAGCCTCCTCCGGCGCCGTGGTCTTGTCGGCCTGGCGCTCCAACGAGCGGCTGACGAGATCCTTCGAGCCGAGTCCCACCGCTAGTGCCAGCGCCAGCACAATACCTCCGAACATTATGCCGAAGGCGAGCTCGACGATCTTGCCGCCGATGCCAAGGTGCTCGAGCGCCATTGCCGCGGCCAGGATCAACACCAGCCACTTGACGCCCAGGCTCAGCAGTCGCGCGTATTGTACGTTGTGGTTGACGGCGCTGATCAGAACTCCCCTGGCAAGGAAACGGGCCAGCACGTTGCCCAGGAGAAACAGCGCGACGGCCGCGACCACATTGGGCAGATAACGGAAGAGCTGCATGGCCAGCTCGGAGGTGATGGCGGCATCGAACGCGGCGATTCCGATGAGAAATCCCACCAGCACGACTAGCCACGAGACCGTCCGGGTCACGAGCAACGTCGGGCTCTTGCTGGGTGACCAGTCTGCCAGGCCAGACAGGCCCCAGCCCTCCAGGCGCTCGTCGAAGCGGATGCCGCGCAGAAACCGACGCAGTAGAAGCGCGAGCACCCACGCCGCGGCAGCCGACAGGGCGAGCGCGACGAGCAGCGCGACGATGCCGGGCAGCAGGTTCGCGAGGCCCGCGATTACCCGGTCCGACGACTGATTCAGAGCTTGCTGAGCTTGCTCCCACATTAGGCGTTCCTCCGCTTCACCATTACGGGTTGAAGCGATCCGGCCATCGCCACCGGGACACGAAGTAGGGTTTCTGAGTCTCGAACGCGGTTCCCAGCCGCTCGAGGCGCTGCTCGACGGCGGCTGCGGCAGCAGTGCGGACCTCGGCGGCGTAGGACGCCACCCAGGCCCGGTACAACGGTGTCATGGCTCCCAACACGTGATCGCGGCTCATGGAGCGGAGCCGGAATGCGAGCGCGAAGTCGTAGACGATGCGCGCCCAGAGATCATCCGCAAGGCGGAACGCCTCGGGGGCAAGCTGGGTGAGTCGCTTGAGCTCGACCAGCGTCGCGGGGGGAAGGACCACACTCCACACATCCTGGAGGTTTCGATAACCCAGCCGGAACGCCTCGACCATCCGGCTTACGTCCACCACGCCGGTTTCTTCGGCCATTGGCCCGGCCATGCCGAAGGTGGGCACGGGCAGCGAGCCGCGAACCTTCTGCCAGCAGGCGGCGTTTCGCTCGATATCCTGAAACAGGGGGCCGAGCAGTTGGGCCACCGCGGCGCTCACATCGGGCGGGTCCTTCTGTACCGGCACCGGAACGTCCAGGTGTGCCTGACCGATCTTGAAGCCGCCGCAGGCTGCGTCGCTGGCGAACCAGGTGGGCATGACGCCCCGTTCGGTTGCCGGCTGGAGCTCACGCTCCACCAGCCGGGCGGAAAACCCGAAGTCGGCGCCCACCGGGAAACGCAGCCGCTTGCCGTAGAGCGCCCGGCTGAGCGGCGAAACGACGCCGCTGTTCAGCAGGGCATCGAACCGCCGGCGGAGATAGCATGGCGTCACCAGATCGAACCCCTGCTCGACCACCGGCTGAACCAGCCGCTGAAGAGCCTCGGCGGAGAGCGTCGTGGGATCGGACCCGACAACGATACAGGCTCGCGCCCCAAGCCGGCTGCTGGCCAGGAACATGCTTCGGTACGCCTCGCTCAGATTCTCGCCCGGAGCGGGGAAGCGATCCACCGGTGTGATCGGGAATGGCAGGAGAGCGGGCTGTCCATTCGCTGAGCTGGGGTCAGTCATGGCCCCGTCGGGATGGACCAGGACGGTCTTGGGCCCGGGGGTCACGCCATTCAGTGCGCTTCGCACCCGCTCGACCGTATTGCGTAACGCATCGCCGGTTGCGACGCCTGGCACAGCCACCACGAGCTCCGCCTGGCCCAGCTGAGCCAGCCGGTCCTTGAGCTCAGACGACAGTGCGTCCAGGTCCGCCATGCAATGCTTCCTTTGGCGAGGTTACGACAGGAGACCCCAGAGCGGGATACGTACCCAGGTCGGCCGGTTCTCCAGCTCGTACAGCAGCTCGTACAGCGCCTTGTCGAACAGGTAGCCCTCAAGCAGGGCATCCATCCCGCTCTCCAACCCCGGCAGCAGGTCGCTGGCGGCCATACCTTCGCGATAGGCCCGCCGAAACTCCGCGCTGGTGGAGCGCTCCCAGAGACGCGCCCACGGTTCCAGCCGCTCGACCTCTTCGGGGCGCCGGGCCGTATAACCCAGAAGCGCCGCGTACGCCGCGTAGCTGAACGAGCGCAGCATCCCGGCGACGTCCCGGAGCGGCGAGTGCTTGACGCGGCGCTCCTCCAGCGATCGCATCGGCTCGCCCTCGAAATCCAGAATGACGTAATCACCCTTCACCCGAAGAACCTGTCCCAGGTGGTAGTCCCCATGCACCCGGATCTTGCGACCGCCGATGCCATGGTCGAGCTCGCGCAGTCGCGTGAGGATCTCGCGCCGCCGGCGAAGCACGAGACCGGCGTCCTCGACGGCCTCGTCGGGCAATCTGGGAAGATTGTCTTTGAGGCGATCGAATGCGCGAGCCGCGCGATCGTGAAAATCCCTCGAGATTCGGTTGAGATCTTCGGGCCCGAGCGGCTCGGATGCGAGAGCAGGGTCGTCGGCAGCAGACGCGAGCGCAAGATGCAGCTCCGCCGTTCGCCGACCCAGCGTCGCGGCCGCATCGAGATAGATCCCGACATGCTCCCGCGGGTCGGGCGAACCTGTGGGGAACGTCTTGGGGGCCGAGGCTTCGTAGTAGCGCTGCAGCTCCTCCAGCGCGCCGGTCCAGCCGTCTCCTTCGTTCGGCACCATTCCCTGCAGAATCCCCAGCGTAGCAGCCTGTCCGTCGTGCTCGTATTCGAGGGACCCGGCGTAGGGCGGCACGTGCGTGAAGTGCGCCCGCTCGGTGAGGAAGCGATCCAGCTCGCATTCGGGGTTGACGCCCGCCTGGTAGCGCCGCAGCAGCTTCAGGATCAATCGCTCGGCAAAGATCACCGACGTATTGCTCTGTTCGG
This sequence comes from Gemmatimonadales bacterium, assembly GCA_035495075.1. GTDB lineage: Bacteria > Gemmatimonadota > Gemmatimonadetes > Gemmatimonadales > GWC2-71-9 > DASQPE01. The sequence goes on along the minus strand of DATJGL010000247.1, from coordinate 5,679 downwards.
CAGCCACGCGGCGGGGTGGCAGCGCGGCCATCGCCGAGCCGCGGGTCGCCTCGAAGCTCGCGCCTCGGCTTCCGCGCACCGAGCCGTGCCGGGTTGCCGTGCGGCCTTCACTCTCGATGAGGCCGAGCAGCGCGAGGCAGGTCGCATCGTCGGCCAGGGCGTCGTGAAGAATCCCCGCCTGCTGACCCCGCGTGACGGCGCAGATGACCGATGCCGGAGCAGCCGCGAGCACGGCGTCGGCCCCGGAGCCGAAGCTCATCGCCAGGGGCAGCACATAGCGGTCGGGGTCGGCGTCGTCGTATGCCACGCGTACCACCGCCATGACCGACTCCGAGCCGTCGATGGCGCCCCAGTCCTCGACGTGGACCTCGGCGATGCGACGGGTTTTCCCGCCGAACCAGCGCTGGCTCGCCAGGAATCGCGGGAGCACGCGCCCCTGCAAGCGCCCGGTCTCGGGCCCCTCGAACACCGCGCTCCATCCGAGCGATACGTCCAGGGGAGTTTCGGCCTCGAGCGTTTGGGAGGCCCGCGCCGCGATCGCCTGGGGCTCGCCGTGGAGCTCGAACCAGAGAAAGCCGTACGGCCCCAAGGTGAGCGGGTAGGGCTCTCGCCGGATCGAGGGAAACTCGACGTAGCCGAGCATCTCCACCGGAGTCATGCCTTCATAAGCCGAGAGGTCGAGCTCGACCGGTTGAGCGAAGCGCGACAGGTTGGCCACGCAAAGCACCTGCTCGCTCTCGTAGCGACGGATGTAGGCCAGGACCTTCCGATTGGTGGGATGCAGGAATTCGAGCGTGCCTCGGCCGAAGACCCGAAACAGCTTTCGCAGCGCGATCATGTTCCGGGTCCAGTTGAGCAGGGACGAAGGGTCGGCCTGCTGGGCCTCGACGTTCACCGCCTCGTAGCCATAAATCGGGTCCATGATCAGCGGACTGTACAGCCGCCCGGGCGTGGCTCGGGAGAAGCCTGCGTTCCGGTCGGCATTCCACTGCATCGGCGTGCGAACACCGTTCCGGTCGCCCAGGTAGATGTTGTCTCCCATGCCGATCTCGTCGCCGTAGTAGATGATCGGCGTCCCGGGAAACGAGAGGAGCAGGCTGTTGAGCAGCTCGATCCGGCGCGGATTGTGATCGAGCAGAGGTGAGAGGCGCCGGCGGATGCCGAGATTGAGACGCATCCGGGGATCGGCGCTGTAGGCGAAGTACATGTAGTCCCGCTCGTCCGCCGTCACCATCTCGAGGGTGAGCTCGTCATGGTTCCGCAGGAACAGCGCCCATTGGCAAATCGCCGGGATGGGCGGTGTCTGCGCCATGATGTCCACGATCGGAAACCGGTCCTCCAGGCGCAGGGCCATGAAAATCCGGGGCATAAGGGGAAAGTGGAACGCCATGTGGCACTCGTCGCCGTCGCCGAAATACGGACGCACGTCGGTGGGCCACTGGTTTGCTTCCGCCAAAATCATGCGATTGGCGTACTGATCCATCTCACCCCGGATCTTCCGGATGATCGTGTGGGTCTCGGGAAGGTTCTCGCAATTGGTCCCTTCGCGCTCCAGCAGATACGGAATCGCGTCCAGCCGGACGCCGTCCACCCCCATGTCGAGCCAGTAGCGCAGAACCTTGGAGATCTCATCTACCACCGCGGGGTTGTCGTAGTTGAGATCGGGCTGGTGTGAGAAAAACCGGTGCCAGTAATAGGCCTTGGCGACGGGGTCCCAGGTCCAATTCGACTTCTCGGTGTCGGTGAAGATGATTCGCGCCTGGCTGTACCGCTGGTCACTGTCACTCCACACGTAGAACTCGCGCTCGGGAGACCCGGCGGGCGCCTCGCGCGCCCGCTGAAACCAGGGGTGCTGGTCGGAGGTGTGGTTCACCACCAGCTCGATGAGCACCTGCAGCCCGCGGGCGTGGGCCGCCTGCAGAAAGGCGTGAAAGTCGTCCAACGTTCCGTAGCTCGGGTGGACGTTCAGGTAGTCCGCGATGTCGTAGCCGTCGTCTCGAAGCGGCGAAGGGAAAAACGGTAACACCCAGAGGCACGTCACGCCGAGGTCTTGCAGATAGTCCAGCTTCTGGACCAGTCCGGCGAAGTCGCCGATGCCGTCGTTGTTGCTGTCGAGAAATGCCTTGACGTGCAGCTCGTAGATGATCGCATCCTGGTACCAGAGGGGATCGGTCGCGCTGCCGGGTCGCTTCACCATGGACTAGCTGGCTCCGCCGGTCATGCGAAGTAGTCGAAGTCGCGCTCAGTCCGCACTCGGCGGTGCAGGCGGAGCACATGAGCCGGCAGCCTCTCGGGGGCGAGCTCGACAAAGTTGCGAGGACCCTGCCACAGAAACTTTCCCCCGCCCAACAGGTCTTCCGCCTCGAAGGGCCGATCCGGCGCGATCCCGAGCTCCGAGAGATCCAGCTCCACGTGCCCATGCTGCGGATGGAAGGGATCGAGGTTGACCACCGCCAACACGGCGTCGCCATCCACCTCTCCGTCCGTCTTGCTGTAGCAAAGCAGGAAGGGATTGTCAGTCGGGTGGAAGCGCAACGTGTGGTCGCGCTGCAAGGCTGGATGCTGCCTGCGGGCATGGTTCAACGTCGTCAGCAGCGAACGAAGACTGGCGGGATCGTCGAGCGCGCGGTGCTTGAGCTCGTACTTCTCGGAATTGAGGTACTCCTCGCTTCCGGCGGAGCGGGGCAGGTTCTCGCCGAGCTCGAACGCCGGCCCATACACACCGTAGCTCGCGCCGAGGGTTGCCGCCAGGACCAGGCGGACGGCGAACGCCGGCCGACCGCCGAGTTGCAGAAACTCCGGCAGAATATCCGGGGTGTTGGGCCACAGGTTGGGCCGAAAGAACTCTCGGACCTCGGTGGTGGCGAGCTCGGTGAAATACTCGGTCAGCTCCTCCTTGGTGTTGCGCCAGGTGAAGTAGGTGTACGACTGAGAGAAACCGAGTTTTGCCAAGCGGTACATCACCTTGGGACGGGTGAACGCTTCAGAGAGTAACAGTACGTCGGGGTGCCGCGCCTTTATTTCCTGGATGGCCCACTCCCAAAACGCGAACGGCTTCGTGTGCGGATTGTCCACTCGGAAGATGCGGACATCTTGTCCGATCCAGAAGAGGAAGACGTCGAGGAGCGCCTTCCAGAGCTCAGGCCAGTCTCGCGTTTCAAAGTCGAGCGGGTAGATGTCCTGGTACTTCTTGGGAGGATTCTCGGCGTACTGGATCGTTCCATCCGGACGACGCCGGAACCAATCGGGATGATCGCGCACCCAAGGGTGATCCGGCGAGCACTGGAAGGCGATGTCCAGCGCAACCTCGAGCCCCGCGTCCCCCGCCCGCGCCACCAGCCGGCGGAAATCGGCCAGCGTCCCCAGCTCCCTGTGCACCCCTGTGTGGCCGCCGTCGGCCGCCCCGATGGCCCATGGGCTGCCAACGTCGTCGGCAGCGGGCGTCTGAACGTTGTTCTTGCCCTTCCGGAAGGCCTGCCCGATCGGATGGATGGGCGGAAGGTAGAGCACGTCGAAGCCCATGCCCGCGATGTAGGGAAGCCACTGCTCGCAATCGCGGAACGTACCGTGCCGGCCGGGCTCCGCCGCGCAGGAGCGGGGGAACACCTCGTACCAGGTCGAGAAACGGGCCCGCTCACGATCCACGACCACCGCGAGCTCGGGCTCGTACCGGGTGGCAAGCCCCAGATCCGGGTACCGCAAGGCAATCTCGCCCAAGGCTTCGTCCAACGCGACCGAGGTCTTGGCCGTTGCGCCAGGCTTCCTGAGCTGCGCGGCCCAGGCTCGGAGGCGCGCGGCCTCGGGCGCGGAGGCTCGACTTGCGGCACCATCGATCAGGTCGGCACCGATCAGGAGATCCACGCCAACGTCCTGATCTGCCTCTACCCGCTTGAGGAGATCCGCCCGCCAAGTGGCGAACCGGCTGACCCAACCTTCGATGGTATAGCGGTAGCGGCCTATTTCGCGCACCGTGAACTGGCCGCGCCAACGGTCGTTCCCAAGAGGCACCAAAGGCGCGACCTGCCACTCGGCATCGGACTCCCGCCGGAAGCACAGACGGCACTCCAGCAGATCGTGCCCATCGGCGAAGACGTCGGCTTCAACGACCACGGATTCGCCAGTCACCCGTTTGACGGGAAACCGGCCGCCGTCGATTTCCGGCGTTACCCCTTCGATCACCACCCGTTTCCGGCCATCCGCCGGCATCGCCATGGCTCTTCTCTCCCGGAACGATCTCGCCTGATAATCGGTGTACAAGCCTTCCATGGCCTGAAGCATATCGCAAGCGGGGGCTGGGGTTTGCCTCTCAGGCAAGCCGAGGCGATATTGTAAGTCTATGCAGAATAGCCGCTTCGCGATTCTCGATCCGGCCGCCGGCATCAGCGGGGACATGCTTCTCGGCGCACTCGTGGCAGCGGGTGCGTCCGAAGATTGGCTCAAGTCCCTTCCAACGAGGTTGGGCATCCCGGAAGTCGAGATCGAAATGCGTCGGGTCGCCCGTTGCGGCGTGGATGCCGTCAAGGTGGACGTCCGATTTCCGGGCGGGCAGCTTGAGGGACCTGGCGACATCAGTGCCGACGAGCTGATGCAAGTCCACCCTCATGGTCACGATCGCCACGCGCACCGCCACGATCACGGTCATTTCCCGCACCGTCACGTCGGCGATCTGCTTGGCATGGTGGAGGGCGCGCCGTTGTCGCCCTGGGTCAAGGATCGGGCTTGCCGGGCCTTTCGGCTGGTGGGGGAGGCGGAAGGGAAAGTGCACGGTGTCCCAGCGGAGGCTGTCGCCCTGCACGAGGTGGGAGCTCTGGACGCTTTGGTCGATATCGTCGGAGGCATAGAGGGATTCGAGCAACTGGGGGTCACCCGCGTGTACCACCGGCCGGTCGCCGTAGGGAACGGGTGGGTTCGCGCGGCCCACGGCGTGCTCGCGGTCCCGACCCCCGCTACTGCGGTTCTGCTAGAGGGTCTCGAGCTGGCAACCAACGGCCCGGTGACGGGTGAGGCGACCACGCCCACTGGAGCGGCCCTCCTGCGCGTGCTCTCCAACGGACCGCCGCCGGGGCGCTGGCGCCCGGTATCGGCCGGAAATTGGGGGGCAGGGAGCCGGGATCCTGCCGGGTACCCCAACGCGCTCCGGCTTATGATCGCCGAGCCTGCTCAGGAGGCCGGCGAGGCGATCGTACTGGCCACGGATGTGGACGACTTGAGCCCGGAATACCTGGACCCCTTACGTGAGGCATTGGTCGCGGCGGGGGCGCTCGACGTGCAGGTCTGGACGACGCAGATGAAGAAGGGCCGCACGGGGTTCCGGGTCGAGATCGTGACGGCGCCGGCCGACGCCGACCGGGTGACGGAGGCACTGTTTCGTCACAGCACGACGGCGGGCGTGCGCCGTGCAGTAGTGGAGCGGGTGACATTGCCGAGACACGAGCTGGCGCTCGAGACCGACGGTGGGCCGGTTCGGGTCAAGGTGCTCGAGGGACCGGATGGTCCCCGGGTCAAGCCGGAGTACGACGACGTTGCGGCGGCTGCCCGGTTGTCGGGCCGCCCCGCGCATGAGCTGGCGCGCGAGCTTCAGGCCCGCGCCCTTGCCCTGGTGGCACCTCGCGCCGACAGGGCGTCCCCTCCGAAGAAGGAGTCCTGACGCGTGATTCGTACGCTTGAATCATTCTCGAT
>DATJGL010000246.1:0-2951 GCA_035495075.1 Gemmatimonadales bacterium | reverse complement strand
GACGACTCCACCGCGTCGTCGTCGGGGCACTGATCGGGCTTCTTCCCGGCGACGAAGTCGCTCGCGACCAGGAGCCCATGTTCCAGATCATCGATGCCGAGCGCGGCCGCCTCGTGGAAGGTGACGGAGCAGAGGTGCCCGGTCACCTTGATACCCTTGGCGTGGGCGGCGCGGATGGCGGCGCCCAATTCGTCGCGAGTGATGTTGGTGTATGCCTTGAACGAGGTCGCGCCCAGGCCGGCCCAATACTCGACCGTGCGTTTGGCGTCATCCGGCCCCGCGAGAACGTGCATCTGGTAAAACAGCGGGAAACCGGGGCCCTGTAGATAGGGACCGGTCACGTCCATCTTGGGACCGGGAATGCGGCCTGAATCGATTGCCGCCCTGAGCTCGAGATCGGTGTAGGGCTCGAGGCTCCCGCCGGTGCGTACGGTGGTCGCGCCTCCAGCGAGATACAGCCGCGGGAAACTGAATCCCTGCTCGTTGGCGAGATACCCGGTGTCCCAGAGTGCACCCGGATAGAACATGTGCTCGTGCACCATCACGAAACCGGGCAGGACCGTTCGCCCGGCCAGGTCCACCACTCGCGCGCCGGCGGGCACAGCGACCTGAGCGGAGTCGCCCACCGCGCTGATCAGACCGCGCTCCACCAGGAGGACCTGATTCTCCCGCGGGGCCGCTCCGGTGCCATCGATCACCCGAGCATGCACCAGCGCCAGCTTCGGTGCGTCCATGGAAACGAAGGCCCGGGTCGCTGGGGACAAAGAGGGTGCCTGGGCGACGGCGACAGCCGCTGTCGCGGAGCACGCGGCGAGCGCCAGGCCGAAACTGCGACGGATGGTCATGTCGAGCCGGAGATTATCGCCGATGGGCGGCGCTGTCAAAACCGCATTGAACCGCCTTCGCAGGCCCGATATCTTCCCGCACCAGCGACCTGAGCCGCGAGCCGACCATGACCGAAACCATGACCGCCCCTCCCCCGCTGACAGTCCTGACGGAGGAAGAGGAGCTGTTCCGAAGCACCGTCCGCGAGTTCGCGGAGACCGAGATCGGGCCGCATGTAAGCGCAATGGACGAGGCTGCACAGTTCCGACCGGAGCTCATCCCAAAGCTCTTCGAGCTGGGGCTCATGGGGGTCAACATCCCGGAGCGGTTTGGAGGCGCCGGCGGTACGATTTTCATGGCAACGCTCGCGATCGAAGAGTTGGCACGGGTGGACGCCTCGGCTGCGATCTACGTGGACGTGCACAGCACGCTGGTCTGCAACGCGCTCGATCGGTGGGGCAGTGAGGAGCAGAAGGCCCGCTACTTCCCGCGTCTCAGCACCGATCTGCTCGGCGCGTTTGCCCTGTCCGAGCCCGCCAGCGGCAGCGACGCCTTCGCGCTCGAAACCAGGGCCACGCCGGCCCCGGGTGGCTGGGCTCTCACTGGCCGGAAATTCTGGATCACCAACGGCGCCGAGGCAAGGTTTTTCGTGGTATTCGCGAACACCGATTTCGCCAAGGGCTACAAGGGCATCACTGGGTTCCTGGTCGAGCGGGACTTCCCCGGATTCTCCATCGGCAAGAAAGAGAACAAGCTCGGTATCCGCGCCTCGAGCACGGTGGAGCTCATTCTCGAGGATTGCCAGGTCCCGGAGACAAACGTGCTGGGACCCGTGGGCCAGGGCTACAAGATCGCGATCGAGACCCTCAACGAGGGGAGAATCGGGATCGGCGCCCAGATGATCGGCGTCGCGACTGGGGCGCTCGAAGCAGCCACTACGTACGTGAAGGAGCGAAAGCAGTTCGGGAAGTCCGTCGCCGAGTTTCAGGGCGTGCAGTTTCAGCTGGCCCAGATGGCCACGGAGCTCGAGGCGGCGCGGCTTACCGTATACAACGCGGCGCGCCTCAAGGACAGCGGCCGCCCCTTCGCGCGCGAGGCGGCTATGGCCAAGCTTTTCAGCTCCCAGGTGGCTGACCGGACGACATCCCGGTGCCTGGAGCTGTTCGGGGGCTACGGGTACTCCAAGGAGTACCCGGCCGAAAAGTATTACCGCGACGCGAAGATCGGCACGATCTATGAGGGGACTAGCAACATGCAGCTGCAGACCATTGCCAAAATGATGCTGAGGTGAGGGTGCGGAGACGCTATCGCCTAGCAGGACTTGATCATACGCGTGCAACGTGGAGCCTGGGGCAACTCGGGCTCCTGTTGGTGCTGGGCCACAGTGTACCCGCATGGGCCCAGGCACCCGGCCAGGATTGGCTCGACCAGAAGATGGGAACCTGGTATCGCTCCGCCTCCAGGGCAGCGCCGGGCCACTGGGGCATCGCCGTAGCGGATCAAGACGGCCGGGTTCTCTGGAGCATCAACCCCGACGATCCGCTGATCCCGGCCTCCACCGTCAAGGTGTTCACGACCGGTTTCGCGCGGTCGGTACTGGGCAGCAGCGCCCGGCGGCCTACCCGTGTAGTGGGCTCGGGCATAGTGGACCCGGCCACGGGCGAGTGGATTGGAAGCTGGGGGCTCGAGCTGAACGGCGACCCGTCCTTCGAGCGAGGCCCCGGAGCCGGTCCCACTCTATATGATCTCGCCCTCCAGCTCGCCAATGCCGGGGTCCGAAAGCTGGTTGGGCCGCTCAATGTCCAGACCACGGACGGCGCCGCCGACGCGGTCTACCCGAGCGCCTGGTCGCGGCATCATTTCGGCCGCCTGTTCGCCCCCCTGATCGGGCCGATCACCATCAACGAGAACCTGGTCTGGGTGGTGGTGCAGCCCGGGTCCCGTCCGGGGGCGCGACCACGCATGGTGGCGGAATCACCAGACGGTATTGGGTCGATGGTATCGATCAGTGCGACGACCCGGTCCGGAAGACGCTCGCGCCTGGCGCTCCGCGCCCGCGCCGACGGCGGTTGGGTCGTGACGGGGACCATCGGCGTGCGGGCCAAGCCTCGCCGGCTCGCGGCAGT
>DATJGL010000245.1:0-5549 GCA_035495075.1 Gemmatimonadales bacterium | reverse complement strand
CTGGCGGGCCTGATCAGAAAGCAACCTGATTTCAAGATCCTCGCCGCCTCGGCAGACATCGAAGAGGCGCTGCGGAAGGTACGCGAAGCCAAACCCCGGGTGGTTCTGCTCGATTTCGGGCTGGAGTCTCACGACAGCCTGCGCCTGACGGCGACCGTCCGCGCAGAGGTGCCGGAAGCCAGAGTCATCGTCATGGGCCTGTTTCCGCTCCAGGAAGATGTCGCCGCCTTCGTACGAGCCGGCGCGTCGGGCTTCATCATGAAGGATGCGTCGTTCGACGATTTCCTCCGGACGATCCGCGCGGTGGCGGCCGGCACCGACGTGCTTCCTCCTGAGCTCACGGGGTCTCTCTTTGGCCAGATCGCGCAACATGTAGTGCACCGTGGCACGGCTCCGGTTCTCGAGGGAGTGCGCTTGACGGACCGTGAACGCCAGGTCATCGACCTGCTCGGGGAAGGCCTGAGCAACAAGGAGATCGCCGCCCGGCTGCACATCGCGATTCACACGGTCAAGAGCCATGTGCACAATGTCCTGGAGAAACTCGCACTGCATACTCGCCTGGAAGTCGCCGCCTTTACCCGCTCCGAAGGAGGCCGAAAGCCCCCTGCCCACTAGGCTCCGCTCCCTCGAGCCGGCCGAGACGTAGTCCCTTCGAGCTAGTCCCCGCTCCATTCGTACGATCGATGGTGCCTCACCGGGGTCGCCGAGTAAGCTTCTGTTAGTTCGCGGTATCAGTGGCGCGTATCACCCGGAGTTCTTACCGGCATTCACGCCAGAGCAGCTGGTCCAGGCACGCTTTCTCCTGCTCCCCACCTCATCACGCGCCGCCCCGTCGATCGGGGCCGGGCGTCTGGCCATATCGGGGTACTACGATGCGACATCTCGCCCTGCTGTTTGCCGGTTGCGTCGGCTTGTTCTCGGCGCCACTAGTCGTTCGCGCCCAACAGTCTCCCGAAGCGGCCGGCCGGGTTCGCGCGGAGCCTCAGGCCCGCTCGACGACGGTGTATCGCCTGATCGAAGGCAAGCGCGCGACCTTCGATGTGACGGGCCTCGGCCTGGGCCACGGGAGACCTGGCAGCCTGGAGATCGAGTACAAGAATGGTCGCGCCGCTATGCGGCTTCAGGTAGACAGCCTGATCAATCCGCAGCGAGTGGGCGCCGCATACACGGCGTACGTGTTCTGGGGCGTCGCGGCGGATGGCAAGGTCACCCGCCTCGCTGAGCTTCCCGTCGAGAAACGGATCGACCTCAAGGCGGACCTCACCGCGCAGACCGTGGGCGTTCTCGCGACCGCCGAGCCGTACGCGGAGGTCGAGCGCCCTTCACGGAAGCTCATCCTCGGGTTTACCCTGCGCAACCAGGACGACAAGAACGCGCCGCCAGCCAGCAGCACGCAGTATCTGGGCGACGGCGGCCAACTCTATTCGGACGCGAGCGCCACGGCCACGCCCGACGCCTCGACGCCCCTACTGGTACTGGGCGCCCGCAATGCAGTCGCGATCGCGCGGCGGGCGGGCGCGGTAGAGTTCGCGCCGACGGAGTGGCGCCAAGTGGACGTGAAGCTCGAGGTGTTGGAGCAGCTCTGGCCGGACCATCGGACGGACGAGTCCAAGTTCAGCGGGCCTGCCCACGAGGTCATCCGCCTCGCCGACGCCGCGCGCCGGATCGGTGCCGAGCGGGCCGACAGCTCGGCTGCGGCAGCGGATCGCAGGGCGACCGCCGCAAGCCTCACGCGCGCCGCGAATGAGGTCGAGACGTCGCGGACGCTCGAGGCGGAAGCGAAGCAGGATGCCGCACGGGCCCGCCTATCGGCCGAAAGCGCGACCCAGGTCGCGACGCGAGCTCTGGTATCTGTTGACAGCGCTAATCAGGCCTCGGCGCGGACACTCAGCTACGCCGACTCGGTCCGAACCGCCGCCGGGGCCGCGCAGCAGGAGGCGGCCGCCGCGCAGCAGGAGACGAGCGCCGCGCAGCAGGAGACGAGCGCCGCGCGCGAGGAGCGGGACGACGCGCGGGCCCAGCTTGCGAGCTCGATCAGCGCGATCCTGAACACGAAGCGGGAGGCGCGCGGACTCGTGGTCAACCTGCCCGACGTGCTGTTCACGAGCGGCAAGGCGGTGCTGCAATTGGGCGCGCGGGAGAACCTAGCCAAGCTCAGCGGGATTCTGCTCGCGTATCCGGGCCCGTACACCCTAGCGATCGGCGGGCACACGGATTCGACCGGGTCCGACGCGCTGAACGACAAGCTCTCTCAGGCGCGGGCGGAGAGCGTGCGGAACTTTTTGGCGGAGGCGGGCATCGCCACCTCGCATCTGATCAGCGCCACGGGGTACGGCAGTCGCCAGCCGGTGGCCGAAAACGCGACGGTGGACGGGCGAGCGAAGAATCGGCGCGTGGAGATCGTCATCGACGACACAGATCTATCGCTGAAGTAGTCGCTTCGGGGAAGGTTGTCTTTTACCGGCGGTGGGAAGGCGAAACCCGGAGGCCGCATAAGGAGTTCAACAAACGGCCCGCCGATGAGCAAAAGGCGTACTGGAGCTGGCGCCACGGCCAGCCCAGCGGAGACCCTAACGGCTAGTAGACCGCCCGCAACTGGGGAGAGATCATGCTGGAACCGATCACGAGGCACCGCGAGCCGCAGGCGAAGTCGAGCATGAACCGACGGATCCTGCTTGGCTGCGAGCTGCTGACGCTCGCGGCCCTGATGGCGAGCTTGGTGTCGCTGGCGCCCGCGGGTGGATCCGCGCAGTCCCAGCCCAACGAGAAGCTGAGGGACCGCGCCAAGCGTGCCGGTGAAATCGTGGCGGAACTGGTGAAGGAAGCCGACCACGCCCCGCCCCAGTCGCTGCTGAACAAGGCGACCTGCGTGGCCGCGGTGCCCGAGGTGGTGCAGGTGGGACTGGGTGTCGGCGGGAAGGTCGGGTTTGGCCTGGCGAGCTGTCGAACCCCGGCTGGCTGGAGCCTCCCGACGTTTATGGGCCTCAAGGGTGGAACTTGGGGGCTCCAGATCGGCGGGCAGTCGGCGGATGTCGTACTGGTTTTCCTCAACCAGAACGCCCCCCGCCTCATCGCCTCGTCTTCGTTCGATCTCGGCGGCCAGGCTTCCGTGGCCGCCGGACCTGTAGGGCGCAATCTCTCCGCGGAGACCGACTACAAGCTCAGCGCCGAGATCTACTCCTACTCGAAGACCAAAGGCCTGTTCGCCGGCATCAACCTCGCCGGCACCAAATGGGAGGTCGACTCGAAGGCGAACAGCGCGGTTTATGGTGAGCGTCGGGCGGGGGACGTGCAAGGCCTGCTCCGCAGCAGCGGGACCGGGGGGCCTACATTGGTCCAGCCCTTCCTGCTGAGCCTGCGACAGAACGTCTCTCACTGAAGCCGTCGCGGGAGTCGCAAGACTCAAGGAGGGCGGAATGACAAGGACGATGCTCGCAAGCCTGACCCTGTTGGCGCTCGTCGCCTGCGGCGGTAAACCGGAGGTCGCCGGGGACGCCAGCGGCGAGCGCAATCTGGAGCGCGCGCCGTTGGCCAGCAGTGGCACGCTCAGCGACCGTCCCGTGAGCTTCACCACGACCACCCGCACGCTCGGAGCGGGGTCCCGTATCGACGCAACCATGGCTCAAACCATCACGTCGCGGAGCAACAAGGCCGGTGAGACGGTGACGACGACGGTAGCCGCCGATGCGAAGGACCGGGACGGGCGAGTGGTGGTCCCTGCCGGGTCGACGATCGAGCTGCTCATCACCCAACTGGAGCCGGCCAAGAACAAGGGCCAGGCCGACGGCAAGTTGACCTTCCAGGTAACCGCTGCATCAGTGCGCAGCCAGCGCTACCCCATGGCGGCCGAGGTGACCTCGGTCCCCCACACCCTCAAAGGCCGCGGTGTCACGGCCGGCGAAGCGGAGAAGGTCGGCGTGGGGACGGTGGTCGGGGCGGTCGCCGGCCGGGTGATCGGCGGGAATGCAACAGGCGCCGTGGTCGGCGGCGCCGTAGGAGCCGCGGGTGGCACGGTGGTCGCGATCCAGACGGCCAGCCGGGATGTTGTGGTAAGCGCCGGCGCGCCGGTGGTCATCACGCTCACGAGGCCGCTCACGGTCTCGACAAAATGAGAAGACGGTCCGTCGGCAGCTTATCGGCAAGCATGTCGCGGTCGTCAGCCGCTCGGTCACGAGAGTGGAGACCGCTGGAGGGGCCCGCGCGCGTTGATTCTGATGCCGCCTCCGCGAGTATGGACCCGCGCGCATGCCCGGCGTTGGGCCCTGCTTCACCATTTCCCACTGGGAGGGTTTATGCGTCCACTCACCATCGCCGGCATCATCGTCATCGTCTTCGGTGTGTTTGTCCTCGTTCAGGGAGCGAGCTTTACCTCTCGGCGTGACGTGCTCAAGGTCGGCGACGTGAAGGTCACCGCCGACCAGCAGCAATCAGTCCCGCCCTGGACGGGGTGGCTGGCCATTCTGGCGGGGAGCGCCATCGCGGTGGCCGCGGCGCGGCGGCGGGCTTGACGTCTGAACAGGGGGGCTTCGGCAATCGCCGGGGCAACCCTGTTCGCTGGTCACGCCATTTCCGTCACACCGTCACCAGCACGTCGTACAGCGCATGGGTCCATGCGGTGATGCCGAATCCGCGCGTGAGGTAGAGCCCGCTAAACAGCACGCCCGCGATCGCGCGGAATGCAAACGATCCGAGCCGGAACTCGTCGCCGTAGGGCCCGATATAGTGGAAGAGGGAAAAAATCAGCGCGCCTACTACTGTCGCGAACGACCCTGCCGCCACCGGCCCCCAACCAAACACCCGCCTGGCCAACCAGGCCAGGGCGCCGACTATGAGAACGCGAAACAGCAGCTCCTCATAGATCCCAGCCCCGAGCGAGACCATGAGCTGAGTGGGCAAGTCGAGCGTGGCCGCCGGCCCGACCGACAAGCGTACCAGCCCACCCAGCAGCCACGCTGTGAGCATCCCGGTTACCACGCCGAACATTCCCGCGTACACGATCGACTCCGCCGCCATTCCGACAAAGAGTCGCGGGCGTAGCTTCCCCCCGGAGCGATCGCGCCGGACCAGCACCGCACCGCCACCCAGCAGGAGTAGGCCAAAGATGATGAGGCCGATGCGCCCGCCCAGCCAAACGAACACGCTCTTGAGCAGAACGTCTGCACCATTACGCACGCCGGTCAATGCGTCGTGCGACAGCACGAAGGCCAGCGTCTCGTAGAGGAGCAGTAGAGGGAAGGCGAAGAGGAGGCTGTAGCGGGGGGAGCGGGAGAGGCGCCAGTAACTAGACATTGCTTAAGGGTAAACGACGACGCTAGAAAAGCGTCAACGGTGAACGGTAAACAGTGAACGGGGCTGCTCCGCGTAGCCACGGTCCTCCTGCACCGGAGCGCCCGTTCACCGTTCACTGGTCAGGCTGTTTGGTAAACGCGGAACGGGCCGCCCGTCAGGCGGCCCGTTCGGTTGGCATCGTAGCTCGATACGACGCCGGCTAGCTCAGATCACCGTCCGGCGATCGCTTGCCCAAGTCGAGCTACGGATGCAACTCTCAC
>DATJGL010000244.1:0-3000 GCA_035495075.1 Gemmatimonadales bacterium | reverse complement strand
CCGGCTGCCTCAGCCGCCCCACCGGGCTGTACCGCCGTCACCTTGACGCCCGCCGAGTCGGGCGCGCCGCCCAGGCCGAGCCGCGGCTCGCGTATGGTGTCCGAAGCCAGGCGCATCCCTGCCAGCTTGAGCATGGCATCGTAGGGATACGGGTCCCGCCCGTCGATGTAGCGCGCATCGAAGTCGGTGAACGACTTGCCTCCGCTCGCCCGGCTGATCGCACCCCACCAATCGGTACTGGTGAAGCCCCGGCCCTTCTTGTAGGTGGTGAGGTACAGCTCCCGCATGACGTCGTCGAGCGACCGGTGGTTGTCGCTCGCGTCGCGGATGGCGATGTCCAGCAGGAGTCCCGCGAGCGAGCCCTTGGGGTAGTACAGATACCCCGAGCCGTCGGTCGGGTGGATCCAGGTCGAGATGGACGCGTCCTGCAGGGCCGTCGGCGCTGTCTCGGCGACGGTCTGAATCTTCTCCGCAGTGAGCCCCATGAAGATCGTTGAGTCCACGATCTTGCCCCGGATCAGGGCGAGATCGGCATAGTAGTCCGTGATTCCTTCGCTCACCCACAGCCACGGCGTCGGCTCGGCGCGATCGTAGGCATAGGGGACCATGTCGGCCGGGCGGAGCCGCTTTACGTTCCACGCGTGGAAGATCTCGTGCGCGGTGATGGAGGCGAGCAGCGGGGTCCCGAGCATCATCGGCGCGTATACGCCGACGTGCGAGCTTTGGTGCTCCAGGGCACTGCCACCTGCATAGGAGGAGTCGAAGATCGTCATCACCGTGTAGGTGTTCCACGGCGTCTCCTGAAATACGGCAGCCATCGTGGGGATCGCCTTGGCGATCTGATCCCAAAGGGCGGCGCGCGTCTCGCCCTTCAGAATGCCGCTGGGATAACTCGCCAGCCGGGTGGTCTTTCCGTCCACGACCATGCTGTCGTAGTCGAAGCGGCCGATGAAGAAGGGCATGTCCACCAGGTCGTGATAGTTTCCCTCGCTCCACACCCGTGGGCCGCCGGCCGGCTTCATGCTGGTCGCGACCAGCCAGCTCGGCTGGGTCTTCACCGTCACCGTCGCGGGAAAGTCGAAGCCGCGTCCTTCGGGGTAGGGAAAGACGTTGGTGCCGTTGAAGAGGAGAAAGTCCGGCCGCGACCACGCCATGGCGTTGTCCAGCGTGTCCGCCAGGTAGTCGAAGCGCACGGTGACGTGTCCGGGACCGGTGGTGCGAACCCGCCAGGTGTCGGGATCCGCCTTGTCCCAGGACACCGGCCCGTTGTCAGTGCTGGCCGAGAACCGTGAGATCCAGCGCGCAAAGCTGCTGATCTCATAGGCCCCGGGCGTCCACTCCGGAATGGAAAGCAGCACCGGATCCTTGCCCGCGCCGACCTCGAACGACATCGCGATCTGAATCGTGCGTCGCTGAGCCGTCACCGAGTCGAAAGTCACCTCGTAGCGGATGTTGCTGATCGGTGCCGATCGGGGGGCGGCGGTGGCGGTACGCGTCGTAGCTGTGGTTTTGGCCTTGCCAGCCTGTTGCGCTTGCGACGCGCCGGCGTGGGCGACTACTGCGATACCGGCGAGGAACGCGATGCGCGAGGGGATCATGGAGTGTCCGCAAGAGGTGTTCGGCTGGGGGTGCGAGCCTCCACCGCAGAGGGATCGGGGCTCGATGATGGGGTAGACGCGAGCTCGCCCTCCCACCGGCCGACGACGGCCGTGGCGAGGCAGTTTCCGACCAGGTTGACGGCGGTGCGCGCCATGTCCATGACCTCGTCCACGCCAAGGATGACGGCGATCCCTTCGAGTGGCAGCCCGAACTTGGTCAGCGTTCCAGCCAGCACCACTAGAGACGCGCGAGGCACCGCGGCGATTCCTTTGCTCGTGATCAGCAGCGTCACCATCATGAACAGCTGCTGGCCGATGCTCAGATGCACGCCCGCTGCCTGGGCGACGAAGAGCGAGGCCACGCCAAGATACAGCGTGGAACCGTCCAGGTTGAACGAGTAGCCGGTCGGCATGACGAAAGCGACGATCCGCTTGGGCACGCCGAACTCCACCATGCGCTGCATCGCAAGCGGAAGCGCGGCGTCGGATGACGTCGTGGTGAACGCGATCAGCGCCGGGTCCTTCACCGTGCGCGCGAACCGGCGGAGCGGGATTCGGGCGATCAAGGCCGCGGGGATGAGCGCGATGAACGCAAAGACGAATAGCGCACCATAGAGCGTGAGGATGAGCTTACCGAGATTTATCAGCACACCCAGCCCGCCATGGCTCACGGCAACGGCCATGGCAGCCCCGACGCCGATCGGGGCGAACTTCATCACGATAGCGACGAACTTGAACATCACCTCCATGAGGCCTTCGGCGAACCCGAGCATGGCCTCCTTGGGGCGGCCCTTCACCTGGGTAAGGGCGATCGCGAACAACGTCGCCCAGAACACGACCTGCAGCACCTCGCCGTTGGCCGCGGCCTCGACGACGCTCTTGGGAACGATGTGCTCGAGGAACTCGGCGAAGGTGGTAGGGGCGGGTTGGGGAAGGGCCGCGTGCGGGTCGGGAGGAGGGAGTCTCACTCCCAGGCCCGGCTTGACCAGGTTGCCCGCGGCCAGGCCAATGACCAAGGCGATCGTGGTCATGACCCAGAAATAGCTGATCGCCTTGACGGCCAGCCGCCCGATCCGCTTGAGGTCGTCGCCATGACCGGCGATGCCGATCACGAGGGTCCCGAAGATGATCGGAACCACGACCGACTTGATCATGCGGAGAAAGGTGGCCGAGAGCGGCTTGAGGCCGAGTGCGAAGTCCTGAGGCGCCAGCCAGCCGATCAGAATACCGGCGGCCATGCCGATAAAGATCCAACCGGTGAGGGAGATACGGCGAACGGCCGCAAGCATGAAAAGAAAGGCGCGAACGGTTAGCGGCCGGCGCTCGCGCCGGCCAAGGTGCTGGCCTTTTGCTCGATGGCCGCGAGCGCGGCGCCGTAGGATGCCGCGAACTTGGTTACACC
>DATJGL010000243.1:0-11585 GCA_035495075.1 Gemmatimonadales bacterium | reverse complement strand
CTCAGATCCAGGACGTCCTCGCCCGCCGCGCGCCGGCGCTTGGTCTCGTTGCTTATGGCGACGGTCTCAGAACCTTTGAGGTGCTGGGTGTTGGGCGAGAGCGGCTCGGGCATGCCTGCGAATCCTGGGCGAGGGTGATGTGGTGAACCGGGGGAAAGGTCCGTCGGCGATCGGGCGATGTCAACGGTTGGCGCCGATAACGGTGGTGGCTTAGGTTGCCGCCCGGGACCCCGCCCCTTCATCAGGTACCGTGCATGACGGAAGTTGGGCAGTTGCACCTCACGGACACAATCGCGCACGCGCTGACCACGCTGGGCTGGGCCGCTGACGACCCCCGCGTTCGGGAAGCTGCGCCCACGGCCGCCCGCGGGCACAATCTCGCTTTGGTCACGCCGCCATCGCCGGCCTACAGCGCGCCTGCTCTCGCTGGCCTGGGCAGCCGGATGGCCCGGCGGGAGCTCGAGGGCCCGGCGTTGCTGTTGTGTCCGGAGGCCGAGCTCGAAGAATGGGGGTCTCTCGCCGCGACATTGCTTGGCGGTGCCGATCTCAGGCTGGAGGTTGCCCGGGGCGCCACCCGAGCTGCCAAGCGCGTCCATGGCGGAACCATCGATCTGCTGGTAGCGTCTCCCCGCGCCGTGGCCCCGCTGGCCGCGCGAGGGACACTCAAAGGCGAGCGATTGGGCGCCGTCGTCCTGGCAGGCCCGGAGCGTTGGCTCGATCCCGATCTGCTCGTGTCGTTGATGCCGGACGTTCCTCACGACCGGCAGCGCATCATTGTGGGGAGCGCACCCGACCGGGTCGCCGATCTCGTCGAGCGCTATGCCCGGAAAGCGTTGGTCCTCGGCGCGTCGGCGGAGGCGCCGAAAGCGCTCGGGCCGGTTCGGACGGTGGCAGTGGCGTGGAACCGACGGGTTCCGGCATTGGGTGAGCTATTGGAAATGCTCGATCCTACGTCGCTCACCGTGTGGACGGCGGATCGGGCCCGGCACGCTGCGATCGCGGCCGCGCTACCTCCTCCCGAAGAGTCAATCCGGCTCGTGACCGGAGATACTCCCCGAGCCGAGGTGATCGTCGCGTTCGATGTACCCGACGCCCAGCGTTTGGGGCAGCTCTTGCAGGCCGGCGAGGTCGTCCTGCTCATGCCGCCGGGCACCGAGTCGTACATCGAGCGCATCGCTGCGCCGCGACGTCCCCTCAGGCTCGCCGGCCCGCTCGACGCCGCAGCCGACTCCGCGGCGCAACGCAGAAACGCGATCACCCGTGGAATCGACGACGGCCGCCTGGAACAGGCACTTTTGACCCTTGCTCCGCTGTTCGAGCGTTACGACGCCACAGCGGTGGCGGCAGCGGTTTATGATCTATGGGTGGAGGCCGGGCGCCCCCCGTCAGAACCGGTTCCGGCTGGTCTGACGCCGGACACGGTGCCCGCTACGGCCAAGGTGTTCGTGGGCGTGGGGAAGAGCGATGGCGCCACTCCGAACGATCTCGTGGCCGTGCTCACCAGGGAAGTGCGGGTCGCGCGCGAGAAGATCGGACGAATCGAGCTGCGCGACGCCTACGCCCTGGTGGAGTTGCCCGCGCAGGAGGCGGAGCGAATCGCGACCGCGCTGAATGGCGCGACGATTCGACGAAAGCGTGTCGTGGCGCGGATCGATCGGGGGCGGGCGCGGCCCGCCGCTCGCGCCCCGGGGCGGACACGGTAGATCAGGAGAGAATAATGATGACTCGGATGCTTGCGGCGCTTGGCCTGTTGAGCGCGTTGCTCGTCACCAACGCCCAAGCGCAGGATGAAGTCAAGATCAAGCAGGGCGGCACCGGCCCGGTGCCCATGAGGACGCTGCTGGCAGACCTCAAGGCATCGGCACCTCAGACACGCAACGCGGCGGCCTACCAACTCGCCGGGATGGGACCGGCTGCGGCACCGGCAGTTCCGGCATTGATCGAAGCGCTGCAGGACCCATCTCCGGCGGTCCGATACCCGGTGACAATCGCGCTCCGAGAGATCGGACCAGCGGCGAAAGCCGCGATCCCGGCCCTCAAGAAGGTGGCCGACGACGACATGAGCGACGAGGTCGCCGCGTCCGCCAAGCAGGCGATCCGGCACATCGATCCGTCCGCGCTGGCCGACGAGAAGAAGGCCGACAAAGACTAACGGCGGCGCGCCACCAGGTCCTTCAGAGCCTTGCCGGCCCGAAAGGCCGGCACGGTGGAGGCCTTGATAGCGATCTCGCTGCCGGTTCGCGGGTCGCGTCCGCGCCGAGCCGCGCGCTTGCGAATCTCGAAGTTGCCGAACCCGGCAATCTGAATCCGCCCGCCCTTTTTCAGCTCCGCAGCGATAATGCCATCCCGGGCAAACAGCGCGTCCACGGCGGCGGCGGCCTGAGCGCGAGAGAGCCCCAGCCGCTGCGCCAGTGCCTGCACGATCTCCTGCTTGGTCACGCGAGGCTCCTTCAGTGAGCGCGCCGGAGGGTCTGCGGGGCGACAATATGCCGGAGTGCGGGGACGGCTCGCAAGGTCGGCGGCGGCCCGCTGGAAGGACGCCGCCGACGCACTACATTTGGTCCCCTCAGGAACCGGAGATTGCGCCATGGACGGCGAGCGGCGGCCAGGATCGATCGAGGTCATCGCGGGCGTGATGTTCGCGGGCAAGAGCGAGGAGCTGATCCGCCGGGTACGGCGAGCGGTCATCGCACGTCGTCGGGTCCAGGTCTTCAAATCACGCCTGGACAGCCGCTACGCGGGCCTCTACAGCGTTACCAGCCACGACGGCCGCGAAGTCGATGCCAACCCGGTCGACTCTTCCTCCGAAATTTTCCGGTTGGTACGGCCCGACACTCAACTGGTCGCCGTGGACGAGGCGCAATTTCTCGATCACGGCATCGTGGCGGTTGCCGCCGCGCTCGCGGGCCGGGGCATCCGCGTCATCCTCGCCGGCACCGACACCGACTTCCGGGGTGAACCGTTCGGCGCCATGGGCGACCTGATGGCGGTGGCCGAGCGGGTGGACAAGCTGCAGGCCATCTGCGTGGTGTGCGGTGACCTCGCGTGTCGTAATCAGCGCCTGGTTGACGGCCGGCCAGCCCGCTACGACGCGCCCACGATCATGATCGGCGGACAGGAGAGCTACGAGGCTCGGTGCCGCCGGTGCCACAAAGTCCCCAGGGTTGATGAAGACCAGCTGATGCTGGTGAACAACGTGAACAGTGTTGACAACGTGAACGGTGAACGGTGAACGGTGAACGGGGTTGCTCCGGCCAATGCGACCGCGCGTTCACCGTTTACCGTTTACCGTTCACGCTTCTTGTATGTTGAGCGTCGCCCTCACGGGAAATATCGCGTCCGGCAAGTCTACCGTCACCGAACTGTTTCGTCGGTGGGGGGCGACGATCATCGACGCCGATGCGCTGGTGCACGAGGCACAAGCACCGGGGACACCGGTCCTGGCCGCCATTGCATCGCGCTTCGGATCAGCCATGCTGCGACCCGACGGGACGCTCGATCGGGCCGCGCTTCGCCACGAGGTCATGAACAACCCCGCCGCGCTGGCCGACCTCAATGCAATCGTTCATCCAGACGTACACCGCCGCAGGGACGAGCTGATGCGCAGGGCAGCCGCGCGAGGCGATCGAATCGTGGTGAGCGACATCCCGCTCCTGTTCGAGGCGGCGGACCCCGCCGCGTTCGACGTGGTGGTACTGGTGGATGCTCCGGTGGAGATCCGCCGCCAGCGGCTGCTGGCGAACCGGGATTTGTCGCCCAGCGATGCCGAGCGGATGCTCGCAGCCCAGCTTCCCCCCAACACCAAGCGGACGCGCAGTGACTATGTGATCGACAACATGGGGGACCTCGCGGCGCTCGAGCGGGCCGCAAGGAAGGTGTGGGAGGCGCTGGAGGCGAGGGCGGGGTAGCACGCCATCTGCCATCCGTCATCCGCTATGGCATCGCGCTTTGCTGTGTTAGGTTCCTTCCCGTCCCAGCGGATAGCTGATAGCGAATAGCGTATAGCGCCCATGTCTTCCATTCCCCCCGACCTCCGCTACACCAAAGACCACGAATACGTGCGGGCTGCGCCCGACGGCGTGGTGACTGTCGGCATCACCGACTACGCCCAGGGCGAATTGGGCGACGTCGTGTTCCTGAGCCTTCCCAAGCCGGGCGACGCGGTGACAGCACACCAACCGTTCGGCACGATCGAGGCAGTCAAGGCCGTGTCCGAGTTGTTCAGCCCGGTGACAGGGGAAGTCGTGGAGGTGAACGGCGCGCTCGACGGCGACCCCGCTGCCGTCAATCGGGACCCCTATGGCGAAGGCTGGATGGTACGGCTCCGGCCCGCCAATCCCGCCGAGGTGAAGGAACTGCTCGATGCCGCGGGGTACAAGGCCCATATCGGAGAATAGACGCTTGAAGGTATCCCTTCCCCAGCCCGAACGATTCACCTACCGCCACATCGGCCCGCGCGCCCAAGACATCGAGGACATGGTACAGACGTTGGGCTACGATTCGCTCGACAGCTTCATCGACGCGGTCGTGCCGGAGGACATCCGGCTTCGGCGGCCGCTCGCTCTGCCCAAGGGCAAGAGCGAGCGCGAGGTGTTGCGAGCGCTGCGCGCACTCGGCGGTCAGAACCAGATCTTCCGGTCGTACCTCGGCATGGGGTACTATGGCACGTTCACGCCCCAGGTGGTCCAGCGGAACATCCTGGAAAACCCCGGCTGGTACACGGCCTACACCCCTTATCAGCCCGAGATCAGCCAGGGGCGGCTCGAGGCGCTGCTCAACTATCAGACCCTGGTGTCCGATCTCACCGGGCTCGAGATCTCGAACGCGTCACTGCTCGACGAAGCCACCGCGGCCTCCGAGGCGGTATGGCTAACGGAGTCCGTGGCCGCGAAGAAAAGCGCCTCGCCGGTATATCTGGTGGACCAGGCCTGCCACCCGCAAACCATCGCGGTGGTTCGCACCCGAGCCCGGGCGCGCAACATCGCTATCCGAATCGGCCCCGCCGACCGGTTCGAGTTCGGCCCCGAGGTGATCGGCGCGCTGGTGCAGTATCCCGCCACCGACGGGCTGGTGGCCGATTACCGGGAGCTGTGCCAGCAGGCGCACGCGGCAGGAGCCCTCGTCACTGCCGCAACCGATCTCCTCGCGCTCACCCTGCTCGTGCCGCCCGGCGAGTGGGGCGCGGACATCGCGGTCGGAAGCTCGCAACGGTTCGGCGTGCCGATGGGATACGGCGGCCCCCATGCCGCGTTCTTCGCAACCCGGGATCGCTACAAACGGCACATGCCCGGGCGAATTATCGGCGTGAGCAAGGACGTGTCCGGCAGGCCGGCACTGCGCATGGCGCTCCAGACGCGGGAGCAGCATATCCGGCGGGACAAGGCCACCAGCAATATCTGTACGGCGCAGGTGCTGCTCGCGGTCATGGCGAGCATGTACGCGGTCTATCACGGACCCGACGGGATTCGCCGCATCGCGGAGCGGGTGCACGGGTTCACCGTGCTCCTCGCAACAGCCCTTCGCCGACTGGGCTACCGGTTGGTACACGAGCACTTCTTCGACACGCTCTGCATCGAGGTCGAACGCTGGGCCCAGCCCGGTATCATGGATGCCGCCCGCGCACGCCGGATCAACCTGCGGGTCCTGTCGCCGACGCATGTCTGTGTGGCGCTGGATGAGGCTGTCACCCTCAACGACGTCGCCGACCTGATCGCCGTGTTTGCGATGGACGAAGCCCTGCCGTTCATGGTGGACCAGGTAGCGCCGGAACTCGAACCCGTCATCCCGGAGTCGCTGCGGCGAACTAGCGCCTATCTCGCGCACCCCGTCTTCCATCTGCATCACTCGGAAACGGAGATGCTGCGCTACATCCGCCGGCTCGAAGGACGCGATCTCTCGCTCACCGAGGCCATGATCCCGCTCGGCTCGTGCACCATGAAACTCAACGCGACGACCGAGATGATGCCGGTGAGCTGGCGCGAGTTCAATCGACTGCATCCATTCGCGCCCAGGGACCAAACCGCAGGTTATCTCCGACTGTTCCAGCAGCTCCGGTTTCAGCTCGCGGAGATTACCGGGTTCGCCGCCGTGTCGCTCCAGCCGAATGCAGGGTCCCAGGGCGAGCTCACCGGCCTCCTGGTGATCAGGGCGTACCACGAGTCCCGCGGCGAAGGCCACCGGAAGGCGTGTTTGATCCCGCTGTCCGCCCACGGCACCAACCCGGCGAGCGCCGTCATGGCCGGGTTCGAGGTTGTCCCGGTGAAGTCCGATCCGAACGGCAACGTAGACCTCGACGACCTACGCGCAAAGGCCAAAGCCCACGCGAGCGACCTCGCCTGCATCATGATCACCTACCCGTCCACGCACGGGGTGTTCGAGCCGACTATCAAGGAGATCTGCCGGATCGTGCACGACGCGGGCGGCCAGGTTTATCTGGACGGAGCCAATCTCAACGCGCAGGTGGGGCTCTGCCGACCGGGCGATTACGGCGCTGACGTCTGCCACCTGAACCTGCACAAGACGTTCTGCATTCCGCACGGTGGCGGCGGACCTGGAATGGGACCGATCGCCGTTGCGGCGCATCTGGCGCCCTTCCTGCCCGATCACCCGGTGGTGCACGTCGGCGGACCGCAGGCCTGCGGCACTGTTGCCGCCGCGCCGTGGGGCAGTGCCGCGATCCTGCCGATCTCCTGGGCGTACATCGCGCTCATGGGCTGGGATGGGCTGGCCGAGGCGACCAAGGTTGCGATCCTGAACGCGAACTACATCGCACAGCGACTCAAGGGCCACTACGAGCTGCTCTACGCCGGAGCCAACGGACTGGTCGCCCACGAGTGCATCATCGACACCCGACCGTTCAAGCAATCGGCCGGGGTGGAGGTTGAGGACATTGCCAAGCGGATCATCGACTATGGCTTCCATCCGCCAACAGTCTCCTTCCCGGTGCCCGGCACGCTTATGATCGAGCCAACCGAAAGCGAATCCAAGGAAGAGTTGGACCGCTTCTGCGACGCGATGATCGCCATCCGGGAGGAGATCCGGGAGATCGAGATGGGCGTCGCCCAGCGGGAGGACAACCTCCTGACCCACGCGCCGCACACGCTCCAACAGGTGATCGCGGACGACTGGAGCCGGCCGTATCCCCGCGAGCGCGCGGCATTTCCTTCGCCCTCGACCCGGCTTCACAAGGTCTGGCCCACTGTGGGACGGATCGACAGCGCCTTCGGCGATCGGAACCTGGTTTGTACCTGCCCGCCGATGGAGGAGTATGTGTAGGGCCGGCCTCACCTGGCACCTGTGGCTTGATGCCCCCCGACCCGGCTTCCTCAACATGGCGATCGACGAAACCCTGCTCCGGATGTCCGAGACGACCGGGGCCGGGTTTCTCCGCCTCTACGGATGGGCGCCGGCCTGCCTCTCGTTCGGCCGGCACGAGCCTGCGCTTCGGCGCTACAGCCGTGACCGGATCGCTTCCCGTCGGATCGATGTCGTCCGCCGCCCCACAGGGGGGCGCGCCGTGTGGCACGACATCGAGCTCACATATGCCGTCGCCGCCCCGTCCGAAGCGTTCGGTGCGCTCGGCGCAACTCACCTCGCGATTCACGAGACTTTGGCGGAAGCCGTGAGCGGTTTGGGAGTATCGGTATCGCTCGCAGTCCCCCGGCAGGCCGCCCCCGTCGATGCGGGCGCATGCTTTGCCATCGCCGCCGGTGGCGAGGTCATGGTGGACGGCCATAAAGTCATAGGGAGCGCGCAGGTGCGCACCCGCTCCGCTTTTCTCCAACACGGCTCGATCCTCCTGGACGGCGATCAGCGCATCGTGACCGATATCCGAACAGGGCCGGCCGCCGCCACTCCGGCACCGACCTTGCGCGAGCTGGTTGGGCGACCGATCGGGTTCGAGGAGATGGCGGAACGGGTGGCCTGCGCGGCCCGTGCCTGGCCGGGGGAGTGGACGCGGATCGCGCGGGGCGACACGATCGTCGAGCACGCGGCAGCCCTGGCGGACACCTACCGGTCGGATCGGTGGACCTGGTGCCGTTGAGCGGCATATCTTGAAGTGTTCACCTTGCACGTCACAATTCCGGAGCCTGCGTGCCCTTGCTCAAGTCGGGACTCGCGGTCGTCCTCATCGCGCTCACCGGCGCGCCCTCCCTCCTCTCGCAGAGTCGTGATCCCAGCGCGCTCGTCATCGTTACCGGGCAGCAGGCCGGGATGCCGATCCCCACGTTCATGGAGGGGCCGGCCAACCTCACGGCCAACGCCGACGTAGCCGATCAGCTGTTTCTCCGGCTCGCAGAGCTTCCGTCCGACCTGATGACGACAGACGAGCGCCGCTTCGTTCCTGCGCTCGCTAAGTCCTGGGCCCGCCGCGATTCGCTCACACTGGCGCTCGACCTGAATCCGAAAGCAACCTGGCACGACGGGCGACCGGTGACAGCCCGGGACGTGGTGTTCACGTTCGACCGAGCCCGCAATCCCAAAATTGCCCCCAAGCTGGCCGGACTGCTGCACCACATCGTGAGCGTGACCGCCGAGGGCGACCGCAGAGTCGTCTTCCGGTTCGATAAGGTCTACGCCGAGCAGTTCTACGATGCCACGTTCAACGTCCAGCCGATTCCGGCGCACCTGATCCCGGACACCGCGACTGTCGCCAATCCGCCGCAGGACTTCGTCGCCCGCCCGATTGGCGACGGGCCGTACCGGTGGGTGCGCAGCGTGCCGGGCCAGTTCATCGAGCTTGCCGCGAACCCGAACTTCTTTCTCGGCGCGCCCAAGGTCGCCCGGGTGTTCTTCCGCACCGCCGCCGACGTGGACGCGCGGATCAATTTGCTGCTGAGCGGCGAGGCCGACGCCACCGACAACATTGCCGCCCCGTTGTCCAACGTCGAACGCGTGCGTGCCGCGCCGGATCTGCGCATCGTGCCGCTCGCATCGCCGACCGTCGGCTACCTGCTCTTCAACCAGCGCGACCGTACCGACCGCACGAAGCCGCACCCGATCCTGAGCGACATCAACGTGCGGCGTGCGATCGCGGCGGCCATCGACCGGCGCCCCATCGTCCAGGCAGTTTTCGGGCAGTACGCCGAGGTGCCCTACGGGCCGGCATCGCAGCTGCTCTGGATTCGCCGCGGCGCTCCCAAGCCCGCCGGGCCGGATACCGTCCTGGCGCGTCGCCTGCTGGCGAAGAGCGGGTGGTATGATCGGGATGGCGACGGGACCGTCGAGAAGGAGGGGCATCCGCTCGAGCTGACCCTGAGCTTTCCATTGACGAGCGAAGTGCGGAAGCAGATCGCGTTGCAGGTGCAGGAGCAGCTCCGGCACGCGGGAATCAAGATCGATCTGGCCCGACTGGAAGGCCCGGTCTGGGCTCAGCGCCGATCCCAGGGCGATTTCGACATCGACTTCTCGGCCGCCACTCAGGATCCGACCCCTTCGGGCCTCACGCAGAGCTGGTCCTGCCACGGCGGCACCAACGTCGGCGGCTACTGCGACCCCGGGGTGGACTCCCTGCTCGATCGAGCCATTACGATGCGATCCGGCACAGCAAGTGTTTGGCAGGAGATCCTCCGGCGCATCGAGATGGACCAGCCCGCAGTCTTCGTCTACGCACCCGCCTTCGCGTATGCGGTGAATCGCCGGTTCGACAAGGCGCCCATCCGCCCCGAGTCGTCCTGGCTGCTGGTCCGGGAGTGGACTTACAGGTGAGCCGCTGGCTGGTCCGTCGGGGACTGCAAGCCGCCATCACGCTCGTGCTCGTTGCCGTCCTGCTGTTCTTTCTCATGCGTCTCGCGCCGGGAGATCCGCTGGGACAGCTGGGCGCCGACCGCCAGCTCACACCGGCACAGATCGAGGCCACCCGGAAGCTCTATCAGCTGGATCAGCCGCTCCCACGTCAGTTCACCAACTGGGCGTGGGCCCTGCTCCACGGCAATCTCGGCACGTCGTTCACGCACGGTCGCCCGGTTACCGCACTCATCGCCGAGCGAATGCCGGCCACGTTGCTGCTCGGCGGAACCGTCCTGCTGATCAACTTCACCATCGGGCTTTGGCTCGGCACCGTGCAGGCCGTCCGGCGCGGCACCCTCGCCGACCGATCCCTGACGGCTCTGTCGTTGACCGGCTATGCCATGCCGTCGTTCTGGCTGGGGCTAATGCTCGCGTGGCTCGGTGCGGTCCACTGGCATCTCTTTCCAGCGGCCGGGTTCGAGAATCCCTTGCTCCCGACCGACGCGCCCTGGCGGACTCGTGCAGCCGACGTGCTCGCCCATCTTGTTCTCCCCGCTACCACCCTGGTCGTGGTCAGCATCGCGGGCACCATGCGGTACCAGCGCAGAGCCATGCTGGAGGTACTTCCCCTTCCTTATATAGTGGTGGCTCGGGCCAAGGGACTTCCGGAGGCAGTCGTGCGACGCCGACACGCGTGGCGCAATGCGCTGTTCCCGGTGCTCACGCTGGTGGGACTCTGGCTGCCGATCCTGGCGACGGGAGCCGTGTTCGTCGAGTCCGTCTTCGCCTGGCCCGGCCTTGGCTCACTCGCCGCCGAGGCGATCGGCCACCGCGACTATCCGCTCCTCATGGGCACCGCTCTCCTGGTGTCGAGCCTGATCATTCTCGGCGGACTGTTGACCGACGTCGCGTACGCGATGCTCGACCCGCGAGTTCGATGGGCGTGACGGATCTCATTCGCGAGCTGTTGGCGGCCGTATGGCGCCGGCCGGCCGGTCGCATCGGGCTGGTCACGCTGGCCGTCGTATTGGTGGCGGGGCTGTTCGCACCTCCCTTCCTGCCGGACCCCGCGGCGCAGCCCGACATCGTCGCCCAGGCGAGCTTACCGCCCGGACCGGGGCACCTGTTCGGCACCGACCAGCTGAGCCGCGACGTGCTCGCACGAGTAGCATCCGGCGCCCGAATCTCGCTGGCAGTGGCGGGGCTCGCCGTCTTGCTGTCCGTCACGATCGGCGCCGGCGTAGGACTGACCGCCGGCTACTTCGGCGGCGCGACTGACGCCGCGCTGATGCGGCTGGTGGACGCGGCATTGGCGGTGCCGCGGCTTTTCATCCTCCTGCTGCTGCTCGCAGTGTGGGAGCGGATTCCACTCATCGCCCTCATCATCATTCTGGGGACGACCGGCTGGTTCGGTACCAGCCGGCTGGTCCGGGGCGAAGTACTGCGGCTCCGACACGAGCCGTTCATCGCCGGAGCCGAAGCCCTCGGCGCTCGGCGAGCGCGGGTTATGTTCCGGCACCTGTTCCCCAACACGCTGGGGCCGCTGCTGGTAGCGGCGACGCTGGGCGTTGGGGAGGTGATCCTGCTCGAGGCCGGCCTTTCATTTCTCGGCCTCGGTATCCAGCCGCCGACACCTTCGTGGGGTGGCATGATCCTCGACGCGAAGCCCGTGCTCGTCACCGCGCCCTGGATCGGTCTCTTTCCAGGCCTCGCCATCGTGGTCACCGTCCTCGCGGTGAATCTCCTGGGCGACGCCCTGGCCGGCGCGGTGGACCCGAGAGAGTCATGAGCCGAGTTCTGGAAGTCGAGAACCTGCGGGTGACCTTTCCCGGACCGAACGGCAGCCGGGTTGCGGC
>DATJGL010000242.1:0-5320 GCA_035495075.1 Gemmatimonadales bacterium | reverse complement strand
GGGGCTCGCCCAGGTGGGGCTCACCTTCCGAGGGTTGTACGGGGAAGGGAGCGAGGTCGTCGGCAACTTCTTCCAGCTCTCCAACCAGACGACTCTCGGCAAGTCGGAAACCGAGCTCCTCGACCACCTGGGCAAGATGGTTCGCCAGGTGATCGACTACGAAGAGCAGGCTCGGCAGGTGCTGTTACGCGACGCGCCGACGATTATCGAAGACAAGGTCTGGCGCGCGTTCGGGCTGCTTCGGTACGCCCGCTCCCTGTCGTTCGACGAAGCGATGAACCTCCTCAGCGGCGTACGGCTAGGGGTGGGTGTCGGGTTGATCGCAGGGGTGGGGATGTACACGCTGAACAAGCTGCTGGTCTACACCCAGCCCGCGCATTTGGCCGTCGCGCACGGCCTGGGCATCACCGACCCCGAGCTCTCGGTTCGGCGAGCACAATACGTCCGACGGGTGCTCGAAGAGGAAGTGGGACGGCGCGCATAGCCCCCTTGGACGATGAACGGCATGAACGCAGGATACTCAGAATGAACGGCTACAACTTTACAGACCGTGTCCGCAAGGTCCTGCAGATGGCGCGCGAGGAAGCCGCCCGTCTGCATCACGAATATGTGGGGACCGAGCACATTCTCCTCGGGCTCATCCGCGAGGGCGAGGGTGTGGCGGCGGCCGTGCTCACGAATCTCAACGTGGATCTCGAGGAGATCCAGCAGAAGATCGAGGAGACGGTCAAGAAGGGAAAGGCAGCCGCGGCCGCCGGCCCCGACCTGCCGTACACCTCCCGGGCCAAGAAGGTGCTGGAGCTGGCCATGACGGAGGCCCGCGAGCTCAATCACTCCTACGTGGGCACCGAGCACCTGCTGCTCGGCCTGCTCCGGGAGGAGAAGGGCATCGCGGCCCAGGTGCTCACCGATGCAGGGGTGAATCTCGAGCAATCGCGGGCGGAGACGCTGCGGCTCCTGGGAAGCGACATGCCTCAGGCTTCGGCCAGCGGGAGCCCGTCGACGCCGAGCTCCACGCCCAAGTCTGAAAAGAAGTCCAAGACGCCAGCGCTGGACCATTTCTGCCGCGATCTGACCCAGCTCGGCGCCGAGGGGCAGCTCGACCCGACCATCGGGCGGGCCAAGGAGATCGAGCGTGTGATGGAGATCCTGGCCCGGCGGAAGAAGAACAACCCGGTGCTCATCGGCGAGCCGGGCGTCGGCAAAACGGCCATCGTCGAGGGGCTCGCGCTCTTGATCGCCAACGGACTCTGCCCCGATGTGCTACGGGACCACCGGGTGCTCTCGCTCGACATGGCAGCAGTGATCGCGGGAACCAAGTACCGCGGCCAGTTCGAGGAACGGCTCAAGGCGGTCATGAACGAGATCGCCCAGAACAAGAACATCATCCTGTTCATCGACGAGCTGCACACTCTCGTCGGAGCCGGCGCAGCCGAAGGCGCCATCGACGCGTCCAACATGCTCAAGCCGGCGCTCGCGCGAGGCGAGCTCCAGTGCGTCGGCGCGTCCACCCTCAACGAGTACCGCAAGTACATCGAAAAGGACGGCGCATTGGAACGCCGGTTCCAGACGGTTATGGTGGAGCCGCCTTCCGTGGACGAGACGGTGGAAATCCTCAAAGGCCTTCGCAAGAAGTACGAGGATCACCACCGGGTGGCGATTCCCGACCCGACGCTCGAGGCAGCGGCGGAGTTGTCCGATCGCTATATCACCGACCGGTTCCTGCCGGACAAGGCGATCGACGTGATCGACGAGGCCGGCGCCCGCGCGCGGCTGGCGTCGCAGGTCCCGCCCGCCGAGGTGGCCGAGCTCAAGGCGGCGCTGGAGCAGGTGAACCTGCAGAAAGAGGAGTCGGTCCGAGACCAGAACTTCGAGCGGGCGGCAGCGCTTCGCGACCAGGAGCGCGATCTGCAGAACCAGATCCGGCTCAAGAATGAGGAGTGGGAGCGCGAGCGGCAGACCCGGCGTCCGGTGATCGACGAGGAGGCTATCGCCTTCATCGTGTCCCGCTGGACCGGCATTCCGGTAACTCGCCTCCAGGAGGCGGAAGCCACTCGCCTGATGCGGATGGAGGACGAGCTGCACGGCTCCGTGGTGGGCCAGGATGAGGCCATCCGGGCCGTCTCTCGCGCCATCCGCCGGTCTCGCGCGGGGCTAAAGGACCCGAACCGCCCCATTGGCTCGTTCATATTCTCGGGCCCAACAGGTGTTGGCAAGACGGAGCTGGCCAGGGCGCTGGCCAAGTTCCTGTTCGCCGACGTCTCCGCCCTGATCCGGGTGGACATGTCCGAGTACATGGAGAAGTTCTCCGTGTCCCGGCTCATCGGCGCGCCCCCGGGGTACGTCGGGTACGAGGATTCGGGCACTTTGACCAAGGCTGTGCGCCGGAAGCCCTATTCCGTCGTCCTTCTGGACGAGATCGTGAAGGCCCACCCGGACGTGTTCAACATTCTGCTTCAGGTGCTGGACGAGGGGCACCTGACCGACAACTACGGCCGGATGATCGATTTCAAGAACACGGTCGTGATCATGACCTCGAACGTCGGGGCCCGTGACATCATGCAGGGTAAGACGCTGGGATTCCACACAGCGGACTCCCGGGCCAGTTTCGAGAAGATGCAGGAGCGGATCAAGGACGAGATGAACAAGGTGTTCAATCCCGAGTTCCTGAACCGGTTGGACGACATCATGGTCTTCCATCCGCTCAGCCGGGAGCACATCTCCCAGATCGTCTCCATCCTGCTCAAGGACGTGCAGCGGCGGGTGGGCGATGAAGTGCGGCTGACGCCCGCGGCCATCGATTTCCTGGTGGAAAAGGGCTACGACGAGAGCTACGGAGCCCGGCCGCTCAAGCGTGCCATCCAGCGCTACATCGAGGATCCGTTGAGTGAGCGAATCCTGGTCGGCGAGTTCGGGCGGGGCGACGAGATCGAGGTAGACCTCGCGCCGGAAGGCGACCGGCTCGTGTTCCGCGCGCTGACCGGAACCAGTACCCAGGCCTAAGAGCCCCGGCGCCGTTCGCTTCGGCGGGCGGCGCCGCTTCCTTTTCCCAGGCTTTGATGCAGCTTCGTGTCTTTCTGTTCACCGTCCTGTCGGTAATCGTCGGCGGGTCGGTGGTCGCCCAAGCGCAGGATCAGGCGCCGCCTCCGGCGCCCCCGGTGGACAGCATCATCGTGAAGGGCAACGAGCGGCTCACCGCGCAACAGGTACTGAGCTCGGCTGCCCTGGCACCCCACCAGAGCCTCAACTACCGCGACATTCAGCGGGGCGTGACGGCGCTCTTCCGCACCGGTCAGTTCGACGACGTAACCGTCGAGCAGCAGACCCGGGGGGGCAAGCTGTTCCTGGTGATCACGGTCAAGGAGCGGCCCCTGCTCCTAGGGTGGGGCGTGCGGGGTTTCGACCGGATCGCCGAGGGCACCATCCGGGACCGGGTCAAGCTGGTGAACGGCAAGCCGCTCGACCGGGATGCCCTGGAGCGGTCCCGCGCCGCGATCGATTCCCTCTACAAGAAGCAGGGCTACTACGCGGCCCAGGTGAAGGCGACCACCACCGAGCAGCCGAACGGCGGCGTGCGGGTCGTGTTCGACATCGCCGAAGGGCGCCGTGTGGCCGTGAGCGAGATGGAGATCGAGGGCAACCAGGCGTTTCCGGACGCCACCGTCGTGCACCACATGTCGACCAAGCCGGAGGGGTTTTTCTGGTACGAACGCGGCGAGTACAGCGAGAAGAAGGTCGAGGACGATACCAGGGACCAGCTGCCGCGCTGGTATGCCGATCATGGGTACATCGACTTCCAGGTTCTCGGAGACTCGCTGGTGCCTGACTCGAGTACGGGCAAGGCGCTGCTCAAGCTGAGCGTGGACGAGGGGCAGATCTATAACGTCGGCAATTTCGACATTCAGGGAAACCGGCGGTTTTCATCCGAGGAACTGAGAGCCTACTACCCGTTCATCGCGCACGAGCCCTTCAATCGCTCCGCCTGGGAGGGCGCCACTGAGAAGCTCAACAACCTTTACGCGAACAACGGCTATATCTATGCCCGGGTGGACGCCTCCGAGACCCGCCGGACGGGGACGGACGGGAAGCAATACCTGGATCTCAGCTGGGCCGTCCACGAGGGAGCGCCGGCCACGATCAACAAGGTGGAGATCGTCGGGAACGACATCACCCACGAGCGGGTGATTCGCGAAGCGATCGTCCTGCTGCCCGGCGACCTGTTCAATCGCGAGCTGCTGATCCGATCGTATCAGAACATCAGCAATCTCGGGTTCTTCCAGCAGCCGCTGCCGGCGCCTGACGTCCGCCCCTCGGCCAACGGGGTGGACGTGGACATCGTGTTCCGGGTCGAGGAGAAACGGACCGGCAACATCAACTTCGGCGCCTCCCTCGGCCAAGGGACCGGCGTTGGCGGCTTTATTGGCCTGGAAGAGCCGAACCTGTTTGGTCGAGGGAAGAAGGGCAGTCTCCGGTGGCAGTTCGGGGCCAACATCAACGACTTTACCCTGTCCTACACCGACCCTGCCATCAGGGAGAGCCGGATCTCCGGCACACTTTCGTTATTCGATTCGCGGCAGACGTACGTGGTGGGCGACCTGGGCAGGCGCGAGCAGCTGGGCGGGCTGGTTCAGCTCGGCTTCCCGTTCCTGGGTTCCCGCTACACCAGGATCTACACCTCCTACGGGCTGCAACGCATCTCGTATTCGCAGGGCTCGGACGACCTCCGGCGCCGTTTCGCCTGTAATGAGTGCACCCGTTCCACCCTGGGAGCCAGCATTCTCCGGGACACCCGGATCGGGTTACCGTTCCCGGTCGCAGGCACCTACTTCAACGTGGGTGGCGAGCTCAACGGGGGATTTCTGGGCGGTACCGGGAACTACCAGAAGATCGACCTCGAGGGTCGCTGGTACGCCCCCATCGGGACCCTTGGCGGCAGCGGCCAACTGGGGCAGGGGATCCAGTTCGTCCTCGCGCTCACCGCCAAGTCCGGCTTCATCTTCGGGGACGCCGGACCGTTCTTCACCGAGCTATATTCAATGGGCGGCGTGCAGTTCGGGATTCCACTCCGGGGCTATAACGAGTTCTCTATTACGCCGAACGGCTACGATCCCAACGCCAGCAGCGGTCAGGCCAGCGTCAACGCGTTCGGGGAGTCGTTCGCAGCCTTCACGGTAGAGGCCGGGGCCAGGATCAGCAGCGCGCTGTACGTCGATACCTTCCTGGACGCCGGGAACGTCTACCGGACCGCTAGCCAGTACGACCCCACCCGTCTGTTCCGGGGCGCCGGATTCGGAGTGGCGGTGGTGTCGCCTCTGGGGCC
>DATJGL010000241.1:0-6775 GCA_035495075.1 Gemmatimonadales bacterium | reverse complement strand
AGACGCCGATACGGCCGCCGACTTCCTCGGCCGGGCAGACGCATACATGAACGCGGTGGAGGCTCACGGATGGGACGGCGAATGGTACCGCCGTGCCTACTTCGACGACGGCACCCCGTTGGGCTCGTCCGCGAGCGAGGAATGCCGCATCGATTCCATTGCCCAGAGCTGGAGTGTCATCTCGGGCGCGGGCCTACCCGAGCGGCAGGCCCGCGCAATGCAATCGTTTGGGGAGCACCTGGTGCGGGAGGACGCCCGCTTGCTCCTGCTGCTCACCCCGCCCTTTGACCACACTAGGCAGGACCCGGGATACATCAAGGGATACCTGCCGGGCGTACGGGAGAACGGCGCGCAGTACACCCACGCAGCGCTCTGGGCCGTGCTGGCGAACGCGCTCAGGAGAGACGGAGCGCGGGCTTTCGAGCAGTTCCAGATGCTCAACCCGCTGAACCACACCCGCACACCCGGCGGCGTCGCCACCTACAAGGTCGAGCCTTACGTGGTTGCGGCCGACGTGTACACAGCGCCCGGGCATCTAGGGCGCGGCGGCTGGACCTGGTACACCGGCTCGGCGAGCTGGATGTACCGGGTCGGCCTCGAGGCGATTCTCGGGTTCACCCGGCGCGGTGATACGCTCACTATCAGGCCTTGTGTCCCGGCCGATTGGCCCGAGTTCACCATCGAGTACCGCTACGGCAAAAGCCTCTACGTGATCGTGGTGCGGACCCCCGCTGCTCTCGAGTCGGCCGAGCCGGTCATGACGCTCGACGGTGCAGCCCTGGACGACTCGGTGTTGCGTTTGATTGACGATGGGGCGCGTCATGACGTGCTCCTGACGCCAGAGCGGGCACAACCAGCCGGGCTGCCCTAAGTAACGAGGAGGGGCGGTCGGAATCGCCCGGAGCGGACTGCTCATGTTGGGGATAGGTTTCCCCCATGATCACGGGAGACGACCTCCAATCCATGCCCCTGCTCGCCGGGCTTCCCCGCGAGCAGCTGGACTCGATCGCAGCCCGGGCGGCCGACCTCACCCTGGAAAAAGACGAGTGGCTGCTCCAAGAGGGCGAGCAGGCTGCATTTTTCTTTCTGCTCAGCGGGCAGGTCTCCGTCCACAAGGAAACAGCCGGCGAGCGGCGGCTGATCAATGTCTTCCATCCCGGCGATCACTTCGGCGAGGTACCTCTCATGCTCGGCAGCCCCACCCTCGCGAGCCTTTACGCTGACGAGCGGAGCCGTGTCGCCCGGCTCGAGGTGGATGACTTCCAAGAGCTGATTCTCACCTCGCGTGCGCTGGGCGACCAGCTGTTCAACAACCTGGTCCAGCGTCTCACTCGCGCGCGCAACGTGATTGTGGACATCCCGCGCTCCGCAATCACGTTGGTTGGGCAGCGATGGGATCCCGCCTGTCATGAGCTGCGGAACTTCCTCGCGCGAAACCGGATCACCGTCGACTGGGTGGACCTGGCCGACGAACGCGCGGTAGCCCGGCTAAAGGGCGGCTTTGCGGAGGGCACCCTGTGCCCTCTATTAGTCTTGCCGGATGGCCGCCGGCTCACGACTCCGAGCCCGCGCGAGGTAGCCGACAGCATCGGCCTCCACACCCAACCCTCAGAGGCGGGGTGCTACGACGTCGCCATCGTCGGCGGCGGGCCCGCGGGGCTGGCTGCCGCCGTGTATGGGGCGTCCGAAGGTTTGAAGACCGTGCTCGTCGAGCAGCTCGCCCCGGGAGGCCAGGCCGGAACCTCGTCGCGCATCGAGAATTATCTCGGCTTTCCGACCGGGCTCTCAGGCGACGAGCTCAGTCTCCGGGCCTGGCGGCAGGCGGAGCGATTCGGCGCCGAGATCGTTCGCGCTCGCGAGGCGGTGAGCCTGATTCCCGGCGGCACCGACGGCGGCGACTCGACCCACGTTATCGGACTGGATGGAGACGAGTGCGTCCGCGCCCGCGCGGTCATCCTGGCGCTGGGCGCATCCTGGCGGAAGCTCGATGCCGATGGCGTTGGCAGGCTGCTCGGTCGCGGCGTGTACTACGGCGCGGCCCGTACCGAAGCCCAGCGTACCCGAGGCAAGCAGATTCACCTGCTCGGCGGCGGCAACTCCGCCGGTCAGGCCGCGGTCTGGTTCTCCAACTACGCGCAGCAGATCACCATGTTGTGCCGCGGCCCATCGCTCGCCGCCAGCATGTCGCAATATCTGATCGAACAGCTCAAGGCCCACCGCAACGTCGAGATCAGGTTCAACACGGAGCTCCTCGCCGTGGACGGGCGCGAGCATGTGGAGCAGATCACCCTGCGGGATCGGGCTAAGAACACCGAGCGCACCGAGCCGACCGGCGGAGTGTTCATCCTGATCGGCGCCATCGCCGAGACCGACTGGCTTCCACCGGCGATCGTGCGGGACACGCCGGGTTACGTCTGTACCGGCCGCGACATGCTCCAGGCTCTCGAGGAGCGGGCCCGAGCAGGCGCCGCCGGCACGGGCCTCGGCGTAAGCTGGAAGCTGCCCCGCGACCCTTACCTCCTGGAAACCAGCGTGCCCGGCATCTTCGCGGCCGGGGACGTCCGCCACGGCTCGATGAAGCGGGTTGCCTCGGGAGTCGGTGAGGGCAGCATGGCGATTGCCTTCGTGCACCAGTACCTGGCCGGCTGAATCCGTTACAATCGCGCTTCATCATCCATCGCAATGGACTACCAATACGATCTCGTGAGCGTCGGAAGCGGGCCGGCGGGCCAGCGGGCTGCCGTCCAGGCCGCGAAGCTCGGAAAGCGGGTTGCGCTGATCGAGCGGCGACGGATGCTGGGCGGTGTCTGCGTCGATACCGGGACAATCCCCAGCAAGACCTTTCGTGAAGCGATACTCGCTCTCACCTGCGGCTCTTTCGATGGCGGCCTTCCGCGACAACCGGAGACACGGCCTACCGCCGCCCAGTTGCTCCAGCGCGTGAACTCGGTCGTAGAACGGGAATGCCGGGTCATCGAGGACCAGCTGCGCCGCAATGACGTGGACGTCATCTATGGGCAAGCGTCCTTCAAGGATCCCCACACCCTGCTGGTTCGGAACGAGAGCGCGTGGCGTGAGGTCACGGCCGCCAGCGTGGTGATTGCGGTGGGAACCGAGCCTGGGCCGATACCGGGCGCGGCGCCCGACGGCGAGTTCATCATCTCGAGCGACGACATCATGAACCTGAAGCGCATCCCTCACACGATGACGGTCGTGGGGGCCGGGGTGATCGGAATTGAGTATGCCTCGATGTTCGGCGCGCTGGGTGTGCAGGTGTCGCTGATGGAGCGGCGAGACCGCCCGCTCGAGTTCCTGGATCACGAGATCGTGGACGAGCTGGTGCATCAGATGCGAAAACGCAACGTGATGTTTCGCCCGGGCGAGGCCGTGGCGCGGCTCGAAATTGTCGAGGGGCCGCCCAAGCGGGTGGTACTGGAGCTCGAGTCCGGGAAGCGAATCGCATCGGACCTGGCACTGTTCGCGGTGGGGCGAATCGGAGCGACCGACACGCTCAATCTCTCGGCTGCCGGTCTCGCGGCCGACGACCGCGGCCGCCTAACGGTGGACCAGAATTTCCGAACCGCGGTCCCCCACATCTTCGCCGCCGGCGACGTGGTCGGCTTTCCCGGCTTGGCGGCGACCTCGAGCGAACAGGGGCGGCTTGCCGCCTTACATGCGCTGGACCTCCCGGCAAAGCCCATGGCGGATCACTTCCCGGTGGGGATCTACGCCATTCCCGAGATCTCGACGACCGGCCCACCGGAGCACGAGCTGACCAAGCAGAAGGTGCCCTACGAAGTCGGCCTGGCACGCTATCGCGAGATTGCGCGGGGTCAGATCCTGGGCGACGAGAGCGGTCTGCTCAAGCTGATCTTCCACCGCGAGGACCGGCGTCTGCTCGGCGTCCACATCATCGGCACTAGCGCCACCGAGCTGTTGCATATCGGCCAGGCCGTGCTCGGGCTGGGCGGCGGACTCGATTACTTCCTCGAGACCGTCTTCAACTACCCCACGCTCGCAGAGTGCTACAAGGTGGCGGCCCTGAACGCGGCGAATAAGCTGGCGAGTTGAAGCGGCGCCCGGGCCGGCCCGCCGGAAGACCTGGATCACCGCGCTAGCGGGACCAGCGACGTAGCTTTATGGTCAATACGGCCGTCCATAGTCCCCATGCGAACCGCTCACACCGCCTCCCTAGCGACCGCTGCAGGTTTTTGCACCGCCGTGCTCCTGGCCTGCGGGGGAAGCGACCTCACGCTGCCCAGCGAAGGTCGGCCGGCCGCCCTCGCCGTAGTGGATGGGAACGGTCAGACCGCGGCCACTGGACAACCGCTGCCCAACCCCTTGGTCGTCCGGGCCACCGACGGCGCCGGCCGGCCGGCTCCTCAGGTTCGAGTCGCCTTCGTCGTTACCACCGGTGGGGGCAGCACCAGCCCGGACACGGCCACCACCGATTCCGATGGCCGTGCCAGCGCCCGCTGGACGTTGGGCTCTGCCACAGGCGCGCAGGGCGTCGAGGCCAGGGTCGTGGGATCCGACGCCATCAAGGCGACATTCCAGGGGACAGCGTCCCCCGTGAATAGCGGGCCCAAACGCACCACCACGCAGATCACCTCCGCCGATCCGTCTCCGTCGTTCCCGACCCAGCCGATCGTGGTCGTCTTCCAGGTGACCTCGAGCGGCGGCACGCCCTCCGGCACAGTGACCGTGAGCGACGGGTCCGTCAGCTGCACCGCCTCGGCACCGGGTGGCCAATGCAGCGTTGCCCCGGCGACAGCGGGCGGGAAAACGTTGACCGCGCGATACGCCGGCTCGAGCGACTTCTCTCCCAGCTCGGGCAGCGCCGACCACGAAGTGGTGAAGGCAGGGACCTCGGCTTCACTCACGTCGAGCAACAATCCATCGCAACGCGACGAGGAGGTCACTTTCAGCGTCTCAGTAACCAGCAGTTTCAAGACGCCGACAGGCACAGTCCGGTTTGTAGAGGGAAGCTGCGATAACCCGACTCGGACCTGGGGCGCCGAAAGCCTCGATGATAGCGGGCAAGCCAACCTCTCGACCCGGAACCTCTCTTCGGGAAATCACCTCATGGTCGCCTGCTACCTCGGGACCGATACGTTCGCGGCCAGCGCAAGCAACATTGTCGAGCAGAAAGTGAGCAAGAAGGGGCAGGACTGAAACCCACCGCGGTTGACGGCGTAGGGATTGCACCGTAAGGTCACTCCGTTCTCCGATCTCTCTCCAACCACGCCGGCCGCAATTTTGGAACTCATCATCCGCGGGCTCTCGAAGACCTACCCCAACGGGGTGCAGGCACTAAGCGACGTTTCGCTCACCGTTCCCACTGGCATGTTCGGCTTGCTCGGACCCAATGGCGCCGGCAAGTCCACCCTGATGCGCACCATCGCGACGCTCCAGCAGCCGGACACAGGTGAAATCCGCCTCGGCGACCTCGATGTGCTGCGACAGCCCGCCGAAGTCCGCAAGCTCCTGGGGTATCTGCCCCAGGAGTTTGGCCTGTATCCCAACATGTCGGCCGAAATGACGCTGGACCACTTTGCCACGCTCAAAGGCGTTACCGTCGCCGACGAGCGCCGAGAGCTGGTCGCTGCCCTGCTCCGCCAGACCAATCTCTGGGATGTGCGCCGGAAGAGCGTTGGCGGGTTTTCCGGCGGGATGAAGCAGCGGCTTGGCATTGCCATCGCGCTGATCGGGAAGCCGCGGCTCATCATCGTGGACGAACCGACGGCGGGTTTGGATCCGACCGAGCGGCGGCGTTTCCTCAACCTCCTGGGCGAGATCGGCCGCGACGTGATCGTGATTCTCTCCACTCACATCGTGGACGACGTGAGCGAGCTCTGCAGCCGGATGGCGATCATCGATCGAGGACGGGTTGTGCTGACCGGCGAGCCGTCCCAGGTGATCGCCGAGCTGCGAGGGCGGGTCTGGCGAAGCAGCGTTCCACGGGAGACCCTTGCCGACGTCAACCGCCGCCACCAGGTGATCTCGACCCGCCTGGTCGGCGGCGTTCCCGTGGTGCACGTCTACAGCGAGGGGGCGCCGGGCAACGGGTTCGCTCCGGTCGAGCCCAGTCTGGAGGACGCCTACTTCCATCGGGTGGGCGCCCGGGCGGAGGCGTAACGCCGTGTTCTGGACCATCCTCGGGTTCGAGCTGCGCTATCACCTGCGACGGCTCACCACGCTGCTCTTCTTCGCGGTGATGTTCCTGCTCGCCTTTTTTGCCGTCTCCTCGGACGCAGTCATCATCGGCGACGGGGTGGGTAAAGTCTTCAAGAACTCCCCCTATGTGATCGCGCAGGCGATGACCATTCTCACGGCCGTGGGTCAGGTGATCACCACGGGGATCGTGGGCACTGCCATCCTGCGTGACCACACGCTGGGTAGCCACGAGCTGATCTTCACCACGCGGATCACTCGCTTCGGCTATCTCGGCGGCCGGTTCGCGGGTGCGTTCCTGGTGATGCTGCTGGTGTACAGCGGAATCCCGCTGGGGCAGATGGCCGGCTCCGTGATGCCCTGGGTGGACCACAGCAAGTTCGGCGCGTTTCACCTGGCGTACTACGTCGAGCCGTTCCTGGTCCTGGTGATTCCCAATCTGTTCTTCGTGAGCGCGCTTTTCTTCGCGGTCGGGGTGCTCACCCGCACCCTCTTTGCCATCTACACCCAGGGCATCTTCCTGCTCGGCCTCTATCAGCTGACGCAGCAGATCCTCACCGACCTGGACAACCTGAAGCTGGCGAGCCTGCTGGATCCGTTT
>DATJGL010000240.1:0-7914 GCA_035495075.1 Gemmatimonadales bacterium | reverse complement strand
TCTCAGGCACGGGCTTCCCCTCGGTGCTC
The DNA here is from genome assembly GCA_035495075.1 of Gemmatimonadales bacterium. Lineage (GTDB taxonomy): Bacteria > Gemmatimonadota > Gemmatimonadetes > Gemmatimonadales > GWC2-71-9 > DASQPE01. The sequence goes on along the minus strand of DATJGL010000240.1, from coordinate 7,885 downwards.
TCGCTCGAGGGCGAGCAACTGGCGCTTACGCTCGGGCCCCCACCGGTAGCCGCCGACATCGCCACCTTGACGCACCACCCGATGGCACGGAATGACCAGGGCGATCCGGTTCCGGGCGCAGGCACTGGCAACCGCGCGAACCGCTCTCGGCCGCCCGACCGACCGCGCCACCTCGGAGTAGGAACGGGTCTGCCCGTACGGGATCTCTCTCAGAGCCTGCCAAACCTTCACCTCGAACGGCGTACCGCTCACGTCCATCGGGACGTCGATCGAGCCGATTGCGCCCTCCACGTGCTTCACGATCTCGTCAGCCCAGCCGCGCAGATCACCGTTTTCTTCCCTGCTCTCTTTCGACTCCACTCGCACGCGAGCGGCATTGGGATACTCTGCCGCAAGGCCCCGCTCCAGCGTGGCGTCGTCCGGCCCCAATTGCACCGCGCAGACGCCTCGTGCGGTGGCCGCCACCAGAACCCGTCCGAACCTGGTGGATCGAGTGGTGTAGCGGATCCGTTCTCCCCTGCCGCCGCGGCGATAGGCTGCCGGCGTCATGCCGAGGTGCGTGTCGGCTGCCTCGTACACGCGGCTGCTGGCGCTGTACCCAGCGTCGAACGTCGCCCGGCTCACCGTGGCGCCATGGCGCAGTGCTGCCTTCAGCCGGTCGGCCCGCAAAGCGGCGGCGTACCGTCGAGGCGACAGGCCGACGATGCGACTGAATTCCCGCTGGAGATGATGTGGACTGAGGCCGACCGCGCGCGCCAACTTGGGCAGCGTCACCGGCTCGTCCAGATGCGCTTCGAGAAAACGACGCGCGCGGGTGACCGCGAGCTCGATCGGCTTCTTCCCGTCGCGTGGCCCGCAGCGAAGGCATGCCCGGTATCCGGCGGCCTCTGCTTCCGCAGGGCTGCGATAAAACGTGACGTTCTTTCGCAGGGGTCGCCGCGAGGGGCAACTGGCCCGGCAATAGACGCCCGTCGTTCCCACGGCGTAAACGAACTCACCGTCGCGCCGGGCGTCCCGCGCGACCACCGCCGCCCAGGCGACGCCGTCGTCCAGGCCTCTTGCTGACTGCTCCCTGAGTGGGCTCACTGCCGTCGCCATCTCCGTTTCCTCCCCAATGTAAGGACGTGCCGTCGAGCCGGTTGCTCCACGACGATCGACGGATTCACGTTGGTTGGAAACGGGGCCCGGGGCTACCCGGATCTTGCGGTGGAATTGTTACCGCTTCCGCCCCGCGACCAGAATCTGGTTGGCCAGGCCGACGAGGGGCCCGGTGAGATTGAGCAACGCGGTGCCGGTACTCAGAACTGCGCGTGTCGCTAATGGGCTGCGCGAGAAGCGGTGAAGCAGAATACGGGTCGAGTTCCGCGATCCGCGCGCGTCCACGAGGTCGACCCCGACGGCGGAGAGCGCTTTACGGAACGCCGTGACTGTGTACCATATGACGTGGCCGGCCCCCAGCGTTTCTCGCAGTGGCCGGGCCACGCGCCCGCCGCTGGCGCGATGGAGTAGCCGACCGATGCGGATGAAGGCACCTTCCGGGTTCGGGGTCTCGATGAGGAGAGCCCCTCCCGGGCGAAGTACTGCGGCTGCACCAGCCAGCAGGTCGGGCGCGACCTCCACATGCTCGACCACGCCCCAGAGCGTGACTACGTCAAACGAGTCGCGCAGGAAGGGACTCCGGAGCAGATCGCCTGCGACGGCAGCCAATCCGGAGACGCGGCGGGCGACCGCGGCGCCCTTGGCAGTGACCTCGAGCCCGATTGGATTCCAGCCCAGCCGGCGGGCCGCCTGAAGGAACTCGCCCGACCCACAGCCGACGTCGAGCAACAGCCCCGGCGGGGATGCGATCTCGGCGAGATACCGGGCAAAGCGATCCGCGCGGTGCGCAAAGTATCGGCGCCCCTCGGTGTCGGCCTCGTGGTTCTGATACTCGTACGCTGGCTCATGACCCGCTTCCCCGCCTTCGAGCCATTGGGCATGGCACTGCCGGCAGCGAACCAGCCACTGCCCATCGCGGGACCGGAGCCGGGAAGCGGCGCCGACCGGAGCCCGACACGCAGGGCAAGTCAGCCGAGCGGGAACCATTGGGGCACTCCCGGCTCGCCACTCACCCTCACTCCTTGCCGCGGGGGTTTTCCAGAATTCGCTGATAGAGCGCCACGTGCCGCTCGGCCATTGTCGACTGGGTAAAATGCTCCGCCACGCGTCGCTGGCCCGCTTGCCCGAGACGGTGCCGCAGCGCGGGATCGTGGGCCAGAGTGCTGAGAGCCTGGGCCAGCGCACCAACGTCGCGGAGCGGCACTTCGAGACCGGTAGTGCCGGGCACGTTGACCTCTCGCACCGCGCTCGGGAGTGCAGTCGTGATGACCGGACGCCCGGCCGCCATTGCCTCGAGTACCACCAATCCGAACATCTCCTCTACTGTGACCGAGGGCAGCACGAGAAAGTCGGCGTCAGCCATGCGGCGAGGCAGGTCGTCGTCGGGATACTCGCCCCACCAGCGTACCCGGTCGCTCACGGCGAGGGCTTGGGCCAGAGTGCGGAGGCGGGGCAGCTCCGGTCCGGTGCCGACCACTTCGAGCCGCAGGTCCGGCACTCGTTCCAGAGCACGGAGCAGGATGTCAACCCCCTTGTAGGGCACAAGCCGCCCGATGAAGATCGCGCGGGCCGGGGCATCCGGGGGCGGCGGCGGGACGAACATCCAGCGGCGTTCGTCGATTCCGAACGGAATGACCTCGACCTTGCCCTCGAACCCGATCAGCTCGGTGGACAGCGCCACGTGGGCGCGGCTTGGCACCACGACGGCCTTTGCCCGGCGCAGCACCAGGCGAGCCGACGGGCGATACATGCCCCGGCGCGCGTCGGCATGTTGGGTCACGACCACGGGCGTGCGCCACGCGCGGAGCAGGCAGGCCACGTCGGCCAGGGGGTGGGGGTGATGTACATGGATGACGTCGGCCCGCTTCCACGCGGCGGCGATGTAGCCCGGCGCGATCTCCTGCGAGCCAAGTGCTCCGAACGAGAACGCCCGTCGGACCGAGGAACGCTGGCGCCCGGCGTCCCGGGAGCCGCCCAGCGTCGTTTCGACGGCCACGACCTCGACCTCGTGCCCCAAGCCCGCCGCACCCTCGGCCAGCCCCTGGACCACACGCTCCATGCCGCCGGAGCGCGGCCAGTAGTACTTCGCAAGATGAAGGATGCGCATATTTATTGAACCGCCAACTTGCCCAGGACTCCTGATGCCTGTCAACCAGTGAGCTGCGTTCGCCGGTGAGGGCGATAATCGTCTCCCGCCTGTATGCGGAGGCGGCCACCCGGGGGAAACTGCGCGCGCTCGCCGGCCTCGGCTGCACGATCGGGGCCGTGGTTCCCGCATCGTGGCAGGCGGCGCCCGGCGAGCCGCCTCGGGCCACCGCCTTCGGAGATGACGGGGGTGTCAGGATCTTTCCGGTCTCCGTTCGCAGCGGCGAGCGGGAGATGACCTGGGACAAGGCCGCACTTCGGCGGGCACTCGCAGACTTTCGCCCACAGTTGGTGCAGGTCGAAGAGGACCCGTCGAGCCAGGTCGCGGCGGCGGTGGTTCGCGCCTCGCGCCGGCTCGATTTCCGGGTAACGGCCTTCTCCTGGGACCCACTCCCTCCGCGCCTGCCCCTTCGTGCCCGGCTTCGGCGGGCTCGCATGCTCCGCGCGGCTGCCGGTCTGCTCGCCGAGAACACACTGACGCTCGAGCAACTCGGTAAGAAGCATCCCGACCGGCCCACGGCCGTGATCCCCCAGACCGGAGTGACCCCGCCGCTGCTAACCGGGTCCTTAGCGAGGCCGGGCCTCACTATCGGGTTCGTCGGCCGGTTGGTACCCGAGCGGGGTCTGGACCTGCTGTTCCGCGCCTGCGTGCAGTTGAGCGACGCCTGGTGGATCCAGGTGGCTGGCACGGGGCCCGCTCAGGAGGAGCTCGAAGCGCTGGCGGAGCGCCTGGGCATTGCGGCCCGAGTCACCTGGCATGGCGCCCTTCCCCGTCAGGCTCTGGCCGGCATCTGGCCAGGGCTCGACTGCGCCGCGTTTCCGTCCCGCACGACTCCCCGCTGGATCGAGAGCCGGGGCCGTACCGTTCTCGATGCTATGGCGAACGGACTCGCCGTGGTCGTAAGTGCGTCTGGGGCGCTTCCGGAGTTGGTAGGATCGGCCGGGCGTGTAGTCCCCGAGGGAGGCGTGGATGAGCTGGCTGGGGTGCTACGGGCCTTCGCCCGAGACCCGGAAGCCCGGTCCGCCCTCGGCGTCGAAGCTCGCCGGCGGGTCCTGGCGGAGTACACCGACGAATCGATTGCCCAACGAACGTTGGCCTTCTGGCGGGCGGTGACCGGAAGCGCAAACCCTTGACGCGGATTCACTTACCGGTGATGTTTTGGGCCCAAATGCCTCTCTTCTCGAAGCGCCGTGGCCCACTGCCCTGCCGGTGGGTCCTAGTCGGTCTGCTGCTCCTCGCCGGCACCAGAGCTAACGCTCAAATCCCTGGCTTTCCGCCGGGGGTGAAGTTGTCGCCTGAGCAAGTTCAGCAGCTGCTCGAAACCCGTCCTGACCTCGTCCAGCAACTTCGTCAGCGGATCGCGCTGTCAGGCCTTACTCCCGACCAGATCAGAGCACGCCTCAAGGCAGCCGGATACCCCGAGCACATGCTGGACGCCTACATGGTTGGCGCCGATACCAGCCAGACGGCGACTCCGGAGGCTGGCACCCTCGGCGCCGTACAGGCGCTGGGCCTGCTCTCCCCCGAGACGCTCGATTCGCTGCGCATGATCGACACGCTCAATCCGCAATCGGCTGCGGCCCGAGCAAGGGCAGATTCGCTGCGGGCTGACTCGCTGGCCGATTCGACCGCCGTGCGGGGTCTCAAGCGGTTTGGGCTGGATGTGTTTCGCCGAGCCACGTCACGCTTCCAGCCGGTCGCGGCTGGGCCGGTAGATCCCAATTACAAGATCGGCCCGGGTGATGTGCTGGTGCTCATCCTTACCGGCGACGTCCAGAGCGCCCAGACCCTGGAGGTGACCCGGGAGGGCTTCGTCATCATCCCTCAGGTGGGCCAGGTGTACGTCGCCAACCTCACCCTGGCTGAAGTGCAGGAACAGTTGTACAGCAGGCTTGGCAAGGTCTACTCGGGAGTCCGGCGTGGCCCTAATCCGAGAACCCGGTTCACGATCACCGTAGCTCGCCTCCGGAACATCCAGGTTTACGTAACGGGCGACGTCATCCGTCCCGGCGCCTACCAGATCTCAGCCGCGGGAACGGCTCTTACGGCACTCTATGCAGCCGGCGGGCCCACGGACAACGGAACCTTCCGGACCCTCACCGTGCGGCGCGGCAACAAGGTGCTCGATTCGCTCGACATCTACGACTACTTGCTGCACGGGGTCAACCGCAGTGATATCCGGTTGGAGTCGGGCGATGTGATCTTCGTGCCGGTGCGGGGTCCGCTGGTGAAGGTGACCGGTCAGGTCGTGCGACCCGCGATCTATGAAGTGAAACCGTCCGAGACGCTGCGTGACGTGGTCACCGCCGCCGGCGGCTTCGAGGCCAATGCCGCCCACGGTCGGATTCAGATCAGCCGCATCGTTCCTCCCAGCGAGCGTCCGGCTGTCGGCCGCGGTCGGGTGGTCATCGATCTGTCCGGGGAAGAGCTCGCCGCAGGAGGTGTCCCCGCGTTTCCGTTGATCGCCGGAGACTCGGTACACATCTTTGCGGTCGAGCCTCTCACCCGCGACTTTGTCATGGTGCGAGGCGACGTGTATTTCGAGGGGCGTGTCGGCTTCACCAGCGGGATGAAGCTGAGCGACGCAATCCGGCTCGCGGGCGGCCCCAAGTCTGACGTGTACCTTGGCCAGATCCTCATATCCCGGGTCCAGCCCGACTCGAGCCGGATCCAGCTCCGATCCGCCTTCGCCGACACAACGGGCCGGGTCACCCAGGACATCCCGCTCCAGGAGGAAGACGAGGTACGCGTCTTTTCGCGTGCGGTGTTCCGCACTCAGGCGTACGTCACGGTCGTGGGCGCGGTGAGACTGTCCGGCCGGATCCCCTACCGCGACGGCATGACCATGCGCGATGCCGTCCTGCTGGCTCATGGCCTGACCGAGGATGCCGACTTGAATGAGGCTGAGATTGCGCGTTTACCGCCGAACCGACCTACCGGTGCGCTGGCGCAGACGATCCGGGTCCCGCTTGATTCGAGCTACCTGTTCCAGGAGGGACTTTCCGGCAGTCCCCCGCCCGCCCGTGGCCCTGCGGGTGAGCAGCAGCTCCAGCCATACGACAACGTGTTGATTCTCCGGCGCCCAGGCTGGGATCTCCAGCGTTTGGTAGCCATCACCGGGCAGGTCCAGCACCCGGGGCGGTATGGACTGACGAGTAAGACCGAGCGGCTGTCCGATCTGCTGGGACGCGCCGGAGGATTGACGACCGAGGCTTATCCTGGTGGTGTGCAGTTCTATCGCCGGGCCAGTCCGAGCCGATTTGTCCGCGTACCAATGACCCCCGATTCAACCCGCGCCATCCAGCCGCTGCCCGCCGGATTCGGAGAGCGGGTGGGTCTGGACTTGCCGGCCGTGCTCAAGGATTCCACCTCGCGGGACAATCTGATCCTCGCCGCCGGCGATTCGGTGCACATCCCCGAGTACGATCCGATCGTCACCGTTGTCGGCTCGGTGAACGCCCCGGGGCCAACCGCCTTCGAGCCGGGGCGCGACATCGACTGGTATGTGGGGGCCGCGGGTGGCTATGCTCAGAACGGTGACAAGAAACGGGCGTACGTGACTCAGCCGGACGGAAAGAAGCAATCGGTGAAACGCCGGTTTTTCTTTGCCGACGATGTCCCCAAGCCAGGCCCCGGGGCGGTGGTGTTCGTCCCCGCCAAGACAGCCGAACCGCCCAATAACCTGCCGCAAACTCTCGGCATTCTGGCATCGGTACTGGCGAGCTTGACGACAGTGATCGTGGTGCTCAAGCAATGACCGAAGTCCTGCCCAGGGCACCCCTCACCGTCGAGGCTCCGCGCCGGCGATGGCGGCTTCTCGGCCCTTTGCCGCCGGTGCTCTCGGCATTTCGACTCGCCCTGGGCGCGGCACTGCTTGCGATCGGCCTGAGCTTCCTGATCCCAAACCGGTACAAGGCAGTCGGCGAGTTCTACCTCGATACGCGACAGAGCGGCGGTCTCGGTGATCTGGCCTCCCTCGCTTCCGCCGTTGGGCTTACGGCACCCATGGGTGGTTCGGTCAGTCCCTACCTCGTGTCCGAGCTCGCGACCAGCGATACCGTTCTCGCTGCCATTGTGCGGACCGCTCTGCCCGCTCAGGTCTTCACCCGCAACCATCCGGTGCGGACGCTCGAAGAGCATTACGACATCGACGATGAGCTGCCGGACAAGCGGTTCTGGCGCACCGTGCGTCAGCTGCGCGAACGGGTCGCCACCGACGTGGGGAACCGCAGTGGCCTGGTGTCGATCTCGGTGTGGGATCGGGATCCGGGCCTGGCAGCTTGGCTGGCCCAGGCCGAGCTGGACCGGGTGCAGCATTACCTCGGCGTTGCGCGTGCATCCCGGGCGCGCGCGGAGCGGGCATTTGTCGAGGGGCGGGAGCGCGCGCTTCGTGATTCGCTGCGGGCGGCTGAGGGCCGGCTGGCCGAGTTTCTGAGCCAGAATCGGATGACCATGGAGGCGCCGCTTCTGCAGATGCGGGAAGGCCAGTTGCGCCGGCAAGTGGACATTACCACCGCGCTCTACTCCTCGGTGCAGCAGGACTTGGAGCGGGCCCGGGCCGACGAGGTCCGCGACACGCCGGTCATGACCATCACTGCCACGCCGTATCCGCCGATCAAGAAAAGCTGGCCGGCTCGGACC
>DATJGL010000239.1:0-2652 GCA_035495075.1 Gemmatimonadales bacterium | reverse complement strand
GCAGGAGAATCAGTTGAAAGCCGACCAGCACAATCCGCGTGAGGGCCAGGTCGGTGAGACGGGCGGGGGCGAACCAGTGACGGTCGAGCCGCTCGAGCAGTCCTTTCATCCTGCCCTACCGCTTCGCCGAGACTTGGGGGGCGCCCGAGTCTGCCGGGGTGAGGTCCCACTGCGCTGCGACTCGCCACGTAGTGTCGGGTGGCTCGAGTCCGTGGGGCCCGATCCTGAACGTGCGGCTCCAGAGTTGGACGGTGCAAGCCGGGAACGACAAGCGGGTCGCTACGTAGTGTCGCAGTTCAAGCGCGGCGCGCTTCGCGGGCGCCGCGGAGGTCGTATCTCGCAGCCGGGCTGCCGTGAAAATCATGCGCTCGTACGGCTTCCACTTGACCCGGAGTTGCGTCGAAGTGATCTGCACCGGCTCGGCGTTCGGACTGCAGGGTACGACCCGGAGGTCGAGGCTAGAGAACGAGTCGCCCATCCGGTGGGAATCGGAGTACATCGGGTAATTGACGAATGGCCAGTAGTAATTCTGGTACGCATTCTTGCGCCGGAGCGGCGTGACGACCATGTACGCCTGGACCAGCAGCGCCGCTCCGCAGAACGCGATCGCGAACAGCTTGGCCAGGTTCATCGCTGCTCTCCCTGTGGTAATGGCCGGCCTACTCCCTCTGAAACGGATGCGCGAGAGGCAATAGTCGCAGCAAGAGAAAGACCGGGAGCCAAGCCGGGCGCCGGCCTCGAGATCAGCCGCGCCGACGATACAAGTGTAGCGCCGGGCCAACGGGGCGACTAGCTATTCTAGAACCGGTCGCCCTCCGAACCACCTGCTGGCGTCGACGGGAGATGGCTCACGGCGGGCCCTGTTCTTGCGAGCACAGGCACCGTTTCGGCCCAAACTCAGACGAGTCTGCCATGTGTGGTTTTGTAGGCATACTGGACCCGCGCGGTGTCGATGGAGCCGAGGTACAGCGTATGGCGGACGCCATCGCGCACCGTGGCCCAGACGACGCGACCCTTCACCTCGAGCCGGGGCTTGGACTAGGCTTTCGTCGCCTCTCCATCATCGATCTTTCCGGCGGGCGGCAGCCCATCGCCAACGAAGACCAGTCGGTTTGGGTCATGCTCAATGGCGAGATTTACAATTACCAGGCGCTGCGGCGACAACTGCTCGGACGGGGCCATCGGCTGTGCACGATGAGCGACACCGAGGTCCTGGTCCATCTCTACGAAGACCACGGAGCCGACCTCGTGAAAGAGCTCCGCGGGATGTTCGCATTCGCATTGTGGGACCGCCGGCGCCGTCGTTTGCTGCTCGCCCGGGACCACCTGGGGCAGAAGCCATTGTTCTGGGCCCGCCAGGGCGCGCGGCTGTACTTCGCGTCCGAAATCAAGGCGATTCTCGCGGTGGCTCCGCAATTCCGGGTTGTGAACTCACGAGCGCTAGACGAATACCTCAGCCTCCGGATCATCGCCGAGGATCAGTCGATGTTTGCGGGGGTCGAGAAGCTGCCCCCGGCTCACGTGCTCCAAGCGACCGCCGATGGCGTCGAGACCCGCCGTTACTGGGACCTCCGCTACGAGCCCAAGCAGCGCCTGACCGAGGCCGAGGCGCTCGAGCAGCTCGATCACCAGATCAAGGAGGCCGTCCGGTTCCACCTGGTCAGTGACGTTCCGGTGGGCGCCTTTCTCAGCGGCGGAATCGACTCCGGACTTGTCGTTGCTGCTGTACGGAGCGCTACCTCCGAGCCATTCCAGACGTTTTCGGTAAGCGTGCCCTATGGCAAATTCGACGAGGGCCCAGCGGCACGCTCGGTCGCTGAGCGTTATGGAACGACCCACCACGCGATGGCGATCGACGGAAACCTGCTGGGACTCCTGCCTAAGCTGGTCTACCACCTCGACGAGCCCTCCGACCCGCTGAGTGCTTGCCTCTACGACCTTTCCGGTTTCGCCCGCCGGCACGTGAAGGTGGCACTGGGAGGAGATGGTGGCGACGAGCTCTTCGGCGGGTACGACCGGTACTATGGCGCGCTCTACGTGCGCTACTACGCCGCGTTGCCGGAAGTGCTTCGCCGGCGAGTGATACGGCGAGTTCTGGCCCTTGCGCCCGACGGCTTCTGGTACAAGAGCCTGACCCACCAGCTGCGCTGGCTCGACGAGCTGGCCCAGGTGACCGGCGGCCGCCGCTATGCGAAGAGCCTCGGTTATGCCTACTTTAACCCGGCTCGTCGGATGGAATTGTACACGGAACAGTTCCAGCGGAACGTGAACGGATTCGATCCGGAAGCGTCGATCATCCGTTGGCACGACGATGCCCACGTCAAGGAGGCGGTAGATCGCATGCTGCTGGCCGATAGCATGATCCGCCTTCCCAATCACTCGGTGATGATCCTGGATCGCATGAGCATGGCGCACGGCCTCGAAGCGCGCTCTCCCTTCCTGGACCACGAGCTGGCGCAGTTCGCTGCCACTCTCCCGCCGCGGCTCAAGATTCGGGGACGGCGGCGCCGCTATCTCCAGATGCGGTTGGCCGAGCGCTATCTCCCGGCGGAGGTGCTCCGGCGGCCGAAGCAGGGCTTCTCGTCAGCATTACCGTACCTGATGGGCTCGCAGTTCCGTGCCCTCTTTGATGGGTTTTTCCGAGACGCCCGG
>DATJGL010000238.1:0-2212 GCA_035495075.1 Gemmatimonadales bacterium | reverse complement strand
CGCGTCTCGTAGACGTGAACCTCGAGCCCGCGCTCGGCGAGTTCGTGCGCTGCGGTCAACCCGCCAATTCCACCGCCGATGACGATTACCCTGGCCATGCCCTCCGCGCTCCTATGAAGCTTCTCGGACCCTCGATCGACTCGTCCGGGCCGGCCGTTCGCTGAGTAGTAGGTCTGCTACCAGGCCCACCATGAAGGCCGCACCGGCGAGCCCGAAAGTCACTGATACCCAGCCAGCCCCGCGCTCGGAGACCGCTGTGAGGGCGCTTGCCAGGACGGCGAAGCCGGCCGTAAGCCCCAGAGCGAGCCGCCGGCCTGCGCGACGCACAGTCTCTTCAAGGGAGGTAGTGCGGACGTTCACCTCGAGCTTCTGACCCGGACGCGCGCCGACCAACCGCTCGAGGGCCTCGAAGAATCGCATTGCCCGGACCTTCATCTTCCGCGATTGGTAGAACAGCGCCTTGGGGTCGCTTTTTGCGACAATCCTACGCAGAAGCGACCGTACGAGAAAGCGTCCGGCGACATCGAACGGATCGATGTCGGGATCCAGTTGCCAGGCCACCTGCTGCATTTGTGCAAGCGTCTTCGCCGTGAGTGTGAGTGAAGCCGGAAGCGGCACACCGTGGCGGAACGACACCTCGATCATCTCTTGCAGCACGGGACCGAACTGGATATTCTTGATGGCCACGCTGCGATACTTGGCCATCAAAGCGTAAATGTCCCGTCTGAACGCCTCGATGTCCGGCTCGCTGCGGTCCATCTCGCCCGACAGCATCAGGATGACATCGGTCAGGAAGCCGGCGTCCCTCTGCCAAAACGCCATCAGCAGCAGGATCATGAGTTCGCGCATGTCTGCGCTGACCTCGCCAACCAGGCCGAGATCAAGGAAGTACAGGCGCTCCTCATCGGGCTGCCACATCAGGTTGCCGGGGTGGGGATCGGCGTGGAAAAAGCCGTCGATCAGGATTTGCTTGCAGAAGGACTCGAGGAGCTGCGTCGCGATTTCCTTCCGGAACCTCCCGGTCGGGATTTCCGACGCCGGCACTCCCCCTACGTCCTGCATCACGAGTAGGCGCGAAGTGGAAAAATCGGTATAGATCCGGGGAACAGCGAGACGTGGGAAGTCGGCAATCGCGCCGCGCAACCGTTCCGCGTTGCTGGCTTCCAGCCGAAAGTCGAGCTCCCGGTGAAGGGACGCCGACAGATGCTCGAAAACGGCGGACACGTCCATGAACCGCCGCACTCCCGGCCTCGCGCCTGCTTTTTCGGCGAAGACCTTGAGCAGCGCGAGGTCCTGTGCGATAAGGTCTTTCGCTTCGGGGCGCTGGATCTTGACGACTACCTTGTCGCCGCTCGCCAGCGAGGCGCGGTGCACCTGGGCGATCGTTCCGGCTGCGAGCGGCTTCCGGTCGATCGTCTCGAACACGTCCTCCCATGGAACGCTGAGATCTTGCTCCATGACACGAACGGCCTGCTCCTCAGTGAGCGGCGTGACGCGGTCCTGCAGTTGAGCCAACTCCTCGATGAACTCGGGCGGGAGCAGATCGGGCCGGGTTGAGAGCATTTGGCCGAGTTTGGCGAAGGTGGGGCCGAGTTCCTCGAGCGCACTGCGTAAGCGCTTGGCTTGTCGATGGCGCCCGATGGCACCCGCCTCGTCCGGGTACCCGAACAACTCTCGGAACCCGTGCTTCGCGAAGACGGCGGCGATTGTGCTCCCACGAGCCATCCAATGAGGCCGCGCGGGCTGCTCCTGGGTTTCGGATCGGATCGGCCCACTCTGCTGCGGCTTCCCGTCTGTGGCGAGTGTGTTGACGATGATTACGGTACATCGAGCATTGTGGCTGATCCGGTTAGGTACGTTCCCGAGGAGGAATTCGTTGCGGCCTGCCATTCCGGCGTTGCCTACGACCAGGACATCTATGGCGTCCTCCTCGGAGGCGCGAACGATAGCCATCGCAGGATCGTCGTCGACGATGACCCTGCCAGTCGCACGCTCCCCGGCGATAGAGCGCGCGTGTTGGACGAGATCAGCTGCCGCGGCCTGGATCCGTTCGGTCACGCCTGACTCGTTCTCGGCAGTCTGCTCGGGGAGGATCACCTGAACCACGTGCAGGTCGGCGCCGACGCGATCGGCAAAGCTTGCCGCCCACCGGACCGCCCGCTCGGCGGTCTCCGACCGGTTGGTCCCAACCATCACCCGGCGTGGATTAAGT
>DATJGL010000237.1:0-5183 GCA_035495075.1 Gemmatimonadales bacterium | reverse complement strand
TCGCTTGCTGCGCGAGGCGTGGGCCAACGTGTTCCCGTCGCCGAAGGAAGGGTGGGGCATTACCGTGGTCGAAGCCGGGGCGTGTGGAACCCCGTCTCTGGCTTCCGACAGCCCGGGTCTGCGGGATTCGGTGCGGCAAGGAGAGACCGGCTATCTAGTGCCCCACGGCGATGAACAGGCCCTCGCGGAGCGGATGCTCCAACTCGCCGCCGACCGGCCGTTGGTCGAACGGCTGGGCCAGTCGGCGCGGCGATTCGCCGAGGCGCACACCTGGGAGCGAACGGCCCAAGCCACCGAGCAGCACCTGCAGGACATCATTGCAGGCTCGGCTTAGGCCGGAAGGAGGGAGCATGCAGACGACGATCACGGCGCGGCACTGCGATATCAGCGACGCGCTTCGGGAGCGTGCCCTCGCCGTCAGTGACCGCCTCGCGACCTTCGCGCCGCGGCCGCTCGAAGCGACCTTCGTCTTCGACGAAGACGGACTCCAGCGCGTAGTCGAGCTCCGCCTGCACGTCTCGCGGGGGGAGATCCTCATCGCCAAGGGCGAGGCGGCGGATCACCGCACGGCCCTGGATCGGGCCGAAGACAAGCTGCGCCGTCAGCTAGAGAAGACCAACGGACGGCCCCGCCGCAAGCGTACCCCGCCGACGCCGACGAGTTGATGCTTAGACTGCGCGACTTCCTCACCCGCCGCGGCGACCCGCTCCAGCTCGAGGCGCTCACCGGCGAGTTGGGGCTCGATCGCCAGCTACCCGACGCCGAAGTCGCGAGCCCCGGGCTGGCCCTGGCCGGCTACACCGGCCGCTTCGCGCCCAATCGCCTCCACGTGCTCGGCGAGACCGAGATTACCTACCTCCGTTCGCTTCCGCCGGCGGAACGGCTCCATCGCTTGGAGCACTTCTTCACCTTCGACCTGCCGTGCGTCTTCGTCACCAAGGGGCAGGAAATACCACAGGAGCTGCTCGATCTCGCCAAGCAGCGCGGCGTCTCCGTGCTGCGGAGCCGGCTGAAGACGGCGGAATTCTACCGCCGGGTTAAGCCCATCATTGAAGACGCGTTCGCGCCGCGGACCACGCTACACGGCTCATTAGCGGATGTCTACGGCGTTGGGCTCCTGTTTGTGGGGCGCTCAGGCATCGGCAAGAGCGAGTGCGTGTTGGATCTGGTTGAGCGGGGCCATCGCCTCGTGGCCGACGACGTCGTGCAGGTGACCCGGCGGGGCCAGGACGTGCTGATCGGCCGGGGCCACGAGCTGGCCGCGCATCACATGGAAATCCGCGGCATCGGCCTGATCGACATTCCGGCATTGTTCGGGGTGCGCGCGGTCCGGCAGCAGAAGCGGATCGAGGTGATCGTGCAGCTGGAAGACTGGGAAACCGCCAAGGACGCCGACCGAACTGGGCTCGCCCGTCAGGAAACGCTGATTCTCGACGTGCCGGTCCCGAAGGTGGTCGTTCCGCTCAACCCGGGAAAGAACATCACGGTGATCTCCGAGGTTGTTGCAATGATGCACCTGCTCAGATACTCCGGCGTGGACGTGGCGGCAGCGTTCAACGAGCGCCTGATCCGGCGCATGAAGGAGCGGAGCGGGGTGAAGGAGTACCTGCAGGACGATTATGAGTGATTTGCAAGGGGTCGTTGTCTGCCATGGTGCTCTGGCCGGCGCTCTGGTAGACGCAGTGGAACAAGTGAGTGGGGTTCGCGGGGCGTTGGTCGCCGTATCGAATTCCGGGTGTGATCGGGGCCGTTTGGAAGAGCGCATCGTCGCGGCGGTCGGCGATCGGCCGACCGTGGTCTTCGTCGACATGGCCAGCGGGTCCTGCCTGATCGCCACGCTTGCTCAGCTTCGCACCCGGCCCGACGTGAAGGTCGTTACCGGGGTCAATCTGGCAATGCTGGTGGACTTCGTGTTTCACCTGGCCCAGACCCCCGAGGCAGCCGCGGCTCGGGCTGCGAGCACCGGGGAAAAGGCCATCAAGGTTCCCTGATGCCAATCCTGGTCAATCGGGTGGACGATCGCTTGATCCATGGGCAGGTCGTCGTCGGCTGGGGACGCCCCCTGGGAATCGATCTGATCATTCTGGTGGACGACGAGGTGTCCGAGAGTTCCTGGGAACAGGACCTCTACCGCATGGCCGTACCGCCGGAGATCGAGCTGCGCTTCGCCAGCATCGCCGAGGCAGCAGGCTCGCTCGCGGCGTGGCAGGCGGCTCCGCGGCGGAGTCTGCTCCTCACGGGTGACATTCAGACCATGGCCGCCCTGCACGCGGCCGATGGCTCGGTGGTGCAGTCGATCAACATCGGCGGCGTGCACCACCGCCCGGGCCGCACCCAGCGGTTGCCCTATCTGTACCTGACGGACGACGAACTCGGGTGCCTCCGCCAGCTGGAGGCCCGGGGCGCCAAGGTCACAGCACAGGATCTGCCGACGGCGGCAGCGGTGCCGCTTCGGAGTCTCGCATGATTGTGACGCCACTGGTATTGCTCTCGCTGATTGTGTGGGGCACCCTCGTGGGGCTCGACCTCGTGAGCGTCGCCCAAACGATGATCGCCCGCCCCTTCGTGGCTGGCGGGGTCGCCGGCGTGCTGCTGGGCGACCCCATGGCCGGTCTCCGGGCGGGGGTGCTGCTCGAGTTGTTCGCGCTCGACGTTCTACCGGTCGGCGCGGCCCGATACCCCGACTATGGGCCCGCGACTATTGCCGCGACCGTGGTTCTCGCCGGTGCCCCCTGGGAGTTGAGCCTCGGACTTGCCGGCACGATCGGGCTGCTGGTCTCCGTGCTCGGTGGCTGGAGTCTCCAACAGCTGCGCCGGATGAATGCCGAAGCGGTGCAGCGTCACGCGGCTGCTCTCGCCGCGGGCGACAGCGCTGTGATCCGCCGGCTCCAGTACACCGGAATCCTCCGCGACGCGGTTCGGAGCGCCCTGCTCACCGCCGTCGGACTTGGGGGAGCCTGGGGGGCGCAACGCTGGCTTACGCTCGACCGACGGACGGCGGTGGCGCTCACGCTGGTAGTGATCGGCGCCGGCCTTGCCGCCGCGATCGGCGGCGCACTCAGGAGCGCCGGCCGTGGCCCTCGGCGCAACTGGCTCGCAGCCGGCCTGGTTGTCGGGGCGGCGGTGGCGGCCTTCCTATGAACGGGAGCGGCCGGGCGCTGCTGCGCCTCTTCACGGTTCAGGGGGTGTGGAACTACGAGCGCATGCTCGGGGTCGGCGTGGGGTATGCCGCCGAGCCGCTGCTGAAAGACCTGAAGGCGAAAGACCCGGTGAGGCACTCGGAAGCCGTCGTGCGCTCGGCGGAGTTCTTCAATTGCAACCCGAACCTGGCCGGTCTCGCCGTCGGCGCCACTGTGCGCGCCGAGTATGACTCCGCCCCCGGTCCGCAGATCGCTCGCCTTCGAACTGCTCTCTGCAGCCCGCTCGGCGCCCTCGGCGATCAGCTGTTCTGGGCGGGACTTCTGCCGGCGCTGGTTGGGGCCGCGCTCGTCGTTGTAGTGCTCGGCGGTGGACTGTGGGGCATCATCGGGTTTCTGGTCGCCTACAACATCGTACACGTCTGGACGGCGAGTTGGTCCCTGCGCACGGGCTTGGCAGCCGGGATGGGGGTCGGCGCCGCCATTGGGAGCTCCTGGGTTCCGCGCTCTATTCCTCGGGTGGGTCTCGCGGCAGGCTTCGCCGTGGGCCTGGCAGCGCCCATCGTTGCCAACTGGTACCTAGACCCCTTTGGGCGGTTGAGTGTCGTTGCCGTGCTGCTGGTTGCCGCCCTCGGCGTTGTCAGCGGCCGGCTGTTCGGAGCCCGGATGACGGGGGGCCGTTTTGCCTTGGTCGCCGTGCTCCTCACCCTTGTCTGTCGGCTGATTCTTCGCTGATGACGGCGCCCGTTGCGGAGCGGGAGGCAAAGATCGTGAATCCGCTGGGACTGCACGCGCGGCCCGCGGCGCAGCTGGTCAGGCTCGCGGCGACGTTTAGCTCGGACATTTATTTCAGTAAGGACGGCGTCGAGGTGAACGGGAAGAGCATTATGGGTGTCATGATGCTTGCCGCCGAGTGCGGCAGCAGTCTGATCATCCGTGCCACCGGACCGGACGCGGAGCCGGCGGTGCTAGCGATCGCCGAGCTGGTCGCGACCGGCTTCGGAGAGATGTAACCGTGAGCGCCCCGCATGTCATTCGCGGTGTCGGCGTATCGCCCGGCGTGGCCTGCGCGCCGGCCGTACTGATTCGGGTGGACTTTCCCGACGTCCCCGACCGCGCCGTACCTCCGTCGCAAGTCGAGCACGAGATCCGACGGCTCCGGGAAGCGGTGGATTCGGTGGCCGCGTCGCTGCAGGAGCTGGGGCAGCGGGTCCTTCAGCGCGCTGGGCCGGAAGAATCGCGGATCTTCGACGCCCAGATCGAGATGGCCAAGGACGAGTACTTCCTCCAATCGGTCGAGCAGCTCATCCGCAACAACCTGCTCGCCGCCGAGAGCGCGTACGAGTTCAAGGCGCTGGAGATTCGCAACCTCTGGTCGCATTCGCCCAGCGCTCGCTTGCGCGATCGGCTGGCCGACTTGCACGCGATCCAGATGCGCATGCTGCACCGCCTGCTCGGTCGCAAGCTGGACGAGTTGATGGACGTGTCGTCCGACGAGCAGGTCATCGTGGTAGCGAAGGAGCTTTCTCCCGGTTTGACGGTCCAGCTCGATCGCGAGCACGTGGTCGGGCTGGTGAGCGAAGAAGGCACTCGTACTTCCCATGCCGCGATCCTCGCCCATTCGCTCGGCATTCCGGCGGTGATGGGGGCGGTGGGGGCGATGGCCTGGATTCCCGACGGGCGGATGCTCCTGCTCGACGGCCACGCCGGTACCATCGTGCTCGAGCCGAGCCGCGACGAGCTGGAAGAGGCGAAAACCCAGATCAGCCGGCGGCATCGCCTCGAGCTCGAGCTCGAAATGGTTACCGACCAGCCTCCGGTCACTCCCGAAGGCACGCCCGTCTTGCTGATGGGGAACGTCGACCTGCCGGAGGAGATCGAGCCGGCGCTGCGGTTCGGCGCCCAGGGCGTCGGCCTGCTGCGAACCGAGTTTTTGCTGACCGGCCGTACCAGTCTGCCGACGGAGGACGAGCAGACTGAGTACTTCCGGCGGGTGGCCCACGCCTTCGCCGATCACACCGTCATCATCCGGACCTTCGACCTCGG
>DATJGL010000236.1:0-24496 GCA_035495075.1 Gemmatimonadales bacterium | reverse complement strand
TATCACCACCTGCCAGCCACGGCAACCAGCGATTTCGATGCGGCGTGGGCCGCGGCCCGCGCGCTCCGCGCAGGCGCCGATGCGTACGCCGCGATCCAATCGCCTCCGTGGCCCTGGACCCTTCAATACCCGTTGCCGGCGGTTCTGCTCGCGGTGCCGTTCAGCGTTTTCCCACTCGATGCGGCGCGCGCGGCGTTCATGGCGGTGTCGGTGGGGCTACTCGCTTTCGGGCTTACCCGGTGGGCTTGGTGGCCCCTGATTGCATTGTTGGGTGGCCCGATGCTCATCGCGGTCTTCTCGGTGCAGTGGACTCCGTTGCTGACCGCGGCCGTCCTGTTCCCTTGGCTGGGTGCCGTCTGGGCGGCCAAGCCTACCACGGGCGCCGCCCTGTTCGCCGCATATCCGGATCGCCGTGCGGTAGTCGGTGGCGTCGTGCTCGTGGCGCTCGCCTTCGCGGCCAGCCCGCACTGGGTGACCAGCTGGCGCGAGGCCCTTCAGGGGGCGCCCCAGCATCCGGCAATTCTTCGCGTGGGCGGAATGATCCTGCTGCTTGGCCTGTTGCGGTGGCGCCTTCCCGAAGGCAGACAGGTGACGGCGCTCGCCGTGGTCCCGCTGAGCCCGCATCTCTACGAGGCGGTACCGCTCATGCTCGTTGCCCGGTCGCGGCAAGAGATTCTGGCTCTGACGGTCTGCGGCACGCTCGGCGCCATGGCCGGATATCTCTGGCCCCCCACTCACGTGCCCGACCACGGCCCACGCCAGTGGGCGATTGTGTTCCTGACCGGCTACCTGCCCGCACTCGTCATCGTGCTGCGGCATCGGGTCGTATCCGGGCGGGCGCCCAAGCCATTTGAGCATCTCGACCCGCCGTTCGGAGCTCCACTCGAGTCGATCATGGACGGGCGCGCAGCCGAAGCGCGCGCCCCGACGTGAGCGCCTCGGTGCAATCCGCCGGACACGAGCCTACCCCGGGCCGGCGTGCGGCAATCGCTGTGCTCATCTCGATCGTGGCCGCCGGGTGCACGCTCGCCTTCTATCACGGGCGGCCCCTCGCCGTCAGCGACTTCGATGTTATCTGGGTCGGGGCGCGCGCGCTCAGGGCTCACCAGGATCCATACGCGGCAATCCAGTCCCCGCCGTGGCCCTGGGACCTGCGGTATCCGCTGCCCGCTGTTCTCGTGGCGCTCCCGCTCAGTTATCTCGGCCTCGCAATCGCGCGAGCGGCGCTCATGGCGCTCGGGGTCGGGTTCCTGGCTTGGGCCTTGACCCGTCGAGCGTGGTGGCCGCTCATTGCGCTCGCGGGCGGGCAGGTCTTCGTGGCGGTCCAGACGGTTCAGTGGACGCCGCTCCTTGCCGCCGGTATGCTGCTCGGGCCGCTTCAATACCTGTGGAGTATCAAGCCGCCCACGGGGCTTGCGCTCTTCGCGGCCTACCCGACCCGCCGGACCGTAATCGGCGGACTGGTGCTCCTCGGGTTCGCCTTTCTCGTCTGGCCGCACTGGCTCCACGGCTGGCTTGCCGCCGCCCACCGGGCGCCGCACCGCCCGGCGGTGCTACGGCCGGGTGGCATGCTCCTCTTGCTCGCTCTGCTGCGGTGGCGCCTTCCCGAAGGCCGGCTGCTGGCGACGCTGGCGGTGCTGCCGCTTACGCCGCATCTGTACGAGGCCGTACCTCTCTTGCTCGCGGCGCGCAGCCGGCGCGAGCTGCTCGCGCTCGCCGGGTGTGGCACCCTCGGCCTGGCCGCGGTA
Organism: Gemmatimonadales bacterium; assembly: GCA_035495075.1. GTDB lineage: Bacteria > Gemmatimonadota > Gemmatimonadetes > Gemmatimonadales > GWC2-71-9 > DASQPE01. Next base: position 22,748 of record DATJGL010000236.1, on the reverse strand, counting down.
GCGCTGCTTCCTCAGGGAGCGGACCCCGATCACGGACCCATCGCGTGGATGGAGATCCTGATCTCCTGTTACCTCCCGTCGCTCGTGGTCATTCTGAGCCACCCGAACGTGGCGGTGGGCCTGCTCGCGCCGTTCGAGTCAATCCCGGCCGCCCGCTCACTGAGGCAGGCAGCCGCGTGAGTGAGGGCGCGGTGCCTTCGGGCAGGGCACGGGCCGGCGTCGCCGCCCTTCTCGGGGTAGCCGCCGCTGCCTACGTGCTCGGCTTGTACGGCCACCAGGCTCCAGGCACAGTGAGCGATACAGACGCGCTCTGGGTTGCGGCGCGTGCACTGCGCGCGGGCCAAGATCCATATGCTGCCATCCCGTCTCCGCCATGGCCGTGGGGCGTGCAGTATCCCCTCCCCGCCGTGTTGGTTATGCTGCCGTTCAGCCTTCTTCCGCTCGCGGCCGCGCGGGCCACGTTCATGGGCGCATCGGTGGCGCTCCTTGCTTACGGACTCACGCGCCGTGCCTGGTGGCCGCTCATCATGCTGGCTGGCGGGCAGATGTTCTTCGCGATGCAGTCGGTTCAATGGACGCCGCTGTTCGCCGCAGCTGTGCTTCTCCCCGCGCTGAGAGCCCTCTGGACGATCAAGCCGACCACCGGCCTCACGCTGTTCGCCGCCTACCCGAACTGGCAGACCGTGCTAGGCGGCCTGGGGCTCGTCGCCCTCGCGTTTCTCGTCTGGCCGCATTGGCTGGACGGCTGGCTGGCCGCGGTCCGGACTGCGCCCCATCGGCCGGCGATCCTCCGGCCAGGCGGGGCGCTTCTCCTGCTCGCGCTCCTCCGGTGGCGGTTCCCGGAGGGCCGGCAGCTCGCCGTGCTCGCCCTGACGCCCTTGAGTCCCCATCTCTACGAGGCGCTGCCGCTGATGTTGGTGGCCCGAAGCCGGCGCGAATTGCTCGCGCTCGCGGTGTGCGGGACGGTTGGCCTGGGAGCCTGGGCCGTGACGCCGCACCCCATGGGCCCTGACCACGGCCTCGTCCCCTGGGCGATCGTTTTTCTGACCGGCTATTTGCCGGCGTTGGTCGTCGTCCTCCGGCACCGGGGCAGCCCGGGTCTGGTGCTCGAGCCGTTCGCGCCGACCCGCGAGGTAACCGCGTGACTACCGGCGCCCTCGCTCGGCTACGCTCGGGAACCAGCTCGGCCGTCACGGCGGAACCCAGGGTCGTGCTGCTAACAGCGGTCATCGCGGTGGCGGTCGGGTTTCGCCTGGCCCACTACTTCGGGAACGCGTCGCTGCGCCTGGACGAATCGCGGCTCGCGTTGAACGTCGCCATTCGGTCGTGGGGCGGACTCCTGCAGCCGTTGGACTACGATCAGACCTCGCCGCCGCTATTTCTTTGGCTCCAGAAGGCCGCGATCCTGGCGGGTGGGGTGAACGAGCTGGCACTGCGGCTTCCGGCCCTGGTCCCGGGCGTTCTTTGCGTCGTGCTGATCTACTTTCTCGCCCGGCGGATCGCCGGGAACACCGCCGCACTGCTGGCAGCCGGCGTTGCCGCACTCTCTCCGCTCCTCATTCACTATTCCTCGGACGCGAAGCCCTACAGCCTCGACATGGTGGTGACCCTCGGGCTGGTCTATCTGGGGTTGGACTGGAGCGAAGCCCCGGCATCGCCGCGCGCTGCCGCGCGAATCGCGCTCGCCGGGGCGGTCGCAGTCTGGGCCTCGACACCGGGGATCTTCGTGCTCGCCGGCATCGGCGGGGTGCTCTGGTTCGTTCCAGGCGGCGCGCGGCCGCCCCGCGCGCGGCTCGCAGCGGTCGGGTGCGTCTGGGCCGCCTCGTTCGGAATCGTGTACGCGCTCGTGTACCACCCGGTCGCCGTGAGCCCGTACATGCAGAGTTACTGGGCCGACAGTATGCTCACGCTGTGGCGGCCGCATCTCGGGACACGGGCGTGGCAGGGGATCCGCGACCTGGTCTGGCAGCTCTTCTTCGGGGGCACCACCGAGCCACCGATTTCGCCGGGGGAGAGCGCGATGGTATCGGGCGGAAGTGCCGCGATCTTGGTGCTTGGTGCCGTGGGCCTCCGACATCTCGCGCGGACCCAGCGCCAAGCCACGCTTCTCCTGGTCTCGCCGATGGCCGTGGCGCTCGGCGCGTCTGCATTGGGCCTCTATCCGGTCGCGGCGCGGGTGATGCTGTTCACGGCCCCGAGTCTCATTATCCCTGTCGCCGTCGCGGCTTCCCGGCTCGCTTTGGCACCTTCCGCCTCGAGAGCGCTACGGTCTGCCGCAGGGTTCGCCGGCCTGGTCCTGCTGCTGCCCCCACTCAAGCGCGACCTGTTGCTGGCAGGCCATCCAACTGCATTCGAGCATGTCCGGCCTGCCGTCGCGGAGTTCCGGCGCCGAGCATTGCCGGGCGAGCCGATTTACGTGTTCACTGGCAGTCTGACCGCGTGGACCTTCTACACGACCGACTGGAGCCGACCGGACCTGAAGCGGCTTGCCCGGGTGGCCCGCCTGGGCGGGTCCGGCGGGGCGGCCTTCGAGAACATTCCCCCGCGCGGCCGACCCGTGGGTACGGAGAACGACAGTCTGGTGTTCCCGTTGGCCGGCACCCGCGAGATCCTCGGCGCCGGCCACGGGGCGTGGTGGCGCTCCGCGAGCGGGCTGCTCCAGGACCACCCCGATCCGGGCTGGGCGGCCGCGGAAGCGCGGCGCATACGAGCCGCCGCGAACCCAAGCGTGTGGCTGCTGGTAAGTCACAGCTACCGGCTCGAGCTCTTTCTTTACCCGGAGCTGGAGCGGCTGGGCGGGAGGCTCGAGTTTGCATACGGCGAGGACGGTGTCGTGTTGCGCCGCTATCGGTTCCCATGATTGCTGCTGTAGCGGTCGGGTGAGGCGGCGGTACGGTCGAGAATACGGTTGCCCGCGCAGATCACCGCCGCCAGTTCGGATGGCTGATCATCCTTGTGATCGTATGGGCGGCGAGCAGCGCCTACCTTTTCCACCTGCTTGATCACAACTGGATCCCCTACGACGAGGGTCTCCTCGGGCAGAGCGCTGAGCGGGTCTTGCTCGGCGAGATGCCGCATCGCGACTTCGCGGAGGTGTACACCGGAGGGCTGAGCTATTTGAACGCCGCTGGCTTCGAAGTCTTGGGCGTGCACCTGCTGACGCTTCGGTACATCCTTTACGCCGCCTTTCTGGCCTGGGTGCCAGCGGTTTTCTACTGTGCCTCGCGGTTCGTCTCGCCGGCAGGAGCTGCGGTCGTCACCGCACTCGCGGTGGTGTGGACGGTGCCCAACTATCCTGCCGCGATGCCGTCCTGGTACAACCTGTTCTTCGCGACCTTTGGCGTTTCCGCGTTGCTCCGTTTTGCAGTCGGCGGCCGACGGGGATGGCTCTTCTGCGCCGGTGTGATGGGTGGATGCTCGATCCTTGCCAAGATCAGCGGGGCTTACTTCGTGGCTGCCGGGCTGCTGTACCTGACCTTTCACGAGGCGGTGTCGGCGCCGGAGCACGGCGGTACCGACAGCCGGAGCTATGGGGTGCTGGTCGCCGCCGGACTCCTGGCGTTTCTCGGAGCGCTCGCCTTGCTCCTGCATCGGAACCTCACTGTCGCGCATGGGTATCACTTCTTCCTGCCGGGAGCGGCGATCGCGGCACTGGTCCTGCGCGCCGTAATCAGTTCCCCGCAATGGCCGCTCCACGCTCGGTTGGCCCACCTGTGGCAGGTCGCCTGGCCGTTTATGCTGGGGGTCGGTCTGCCGATCGCCTTGTTCGTGACACCGTACCTAGCCGGGGGCAGCCTCGCGGCGTTGGTGCGTGGGGTACTGGTGAACCCCACCGCGCGTATCGCATCGGCTGCGTTCCGCCCCATGACCTGGCTGGCGGTTCTGCCTGCCGGGTTCCTGGCGCTCGTCATCCTGCTCGGGATGCGAGCCAATGACGCCCGGTGGCAATGGTTGGCGATCTTGCTGTTTGCAGTCATGCCGGTGGCGGCTCTCCTGATCGGGGGCTCGGAGTATGCGTACCATGTGACCTGGGTATCAGTCTCCCAGTCGATCCCCCTCGTCGTCGTGGGGGGCGTGCTGGTGCTTCTCAGCCGGCGCGGGCGGTCCCGCGAGGGCGACCAAGCGGATCAAGAGTGCTTCATCCTGTTGGCGACGGCCGGGCTCTGCAGTCTGATCGAGTTCCCCCTCTCCCACCCGACATACTTCGCATACACAGCACCGCTCACGTTGCTGGCGCTAGTCGCCGTACTCCGACTGATGGGGGGCATGCCCCGGCCTCTGGCGCTGGTGTTGGGGGGCTTTTACGGCGGGTTCGCGGTGCTCGTATTGAACACTCGATCGGTCAACGAACTGGGCCTGACCGCTGCGCCCGCCCAGCCACTTGCCCGCCTTGAGCTTCCTCGAGCCGGGCTGCTGGTGGGGGTTCGGGACGCGACTCAATACCGGGCGCTGGTGGATACACTCAGAGCGCATGCCCGCGGCTTCTACACGTATGCTGGGCCGGACGCGCCCGAGATCTACTTCCTCACCGGCTTGCGGAATCCGACCCGCACCCTATTTGAGTTCCTGGAGCCGGCGGAGCAATCGGCGGATCGCGTGCTGGCCGCAGTGGACCGCCATGGGGTCACGGCGGTAGCGATCAACCGGGACATGAAGTTCTCTCCCCCGCTGAGCCCGGAGCTGGATGCGGCATTCGCCAGGCGCTTTCCCCATGCGAGGACGATGGGCAAATTCACGGTGAGGTGGCAATGACGATGCTCGCCCGCCTATCCGTCGCGGTACCCATCTTCAACGAGGCCGACGTGCTGCCGGAACTGCTCCAGCGGCTGGGTACGGTGTTGGATGGACTTCCCGGCGGGCCGCACGAGATCGTGATGGTGGACGACGGCAGCCGTGACGGGTCGCGTGAGGCGCTGGTCCGGGCGGCAGCCGTTGAGCCTCGGCTGGTCGTCGTCTTACTTTCGCGCAACTTCGGCCACCAGGCGGCGCTGAGCGCCGCGCTGGACCACGTCACCGGGGACGCAGTCGTCCTGATGGACGGTGATCTTCAGGATCCACCGGAGGCGATCCCGGGATTCGTACAAACCCACTTGGAGGGATATGATGTCGTCTACGCCCGGAGGGTGAGGCGCAAAGAGGGATGGCTCCTCCGTCTTTGCTACGCGACTTTCTATCGGGTCCTGGCCCGGCTCTCGAGCGTCGAGCTGCCGGTCGATGCGGGCGACTTCGGCCTGATGGCGCGCCGCGTGGTCGACCAGCTGCGCCAGACGCCCGAGCGACACCGGTATCTGCGCGGGCTCCGCGCCTGGGCGGGATATCGTCAGATCGGGGTTGCCGTCGAGCGCTCGGCCCGCGCCGGTGGTGAGAGCAAGTACAGTCTCGCCAAGCTGGTAGCGTTGGCCTGCGACGGGCTCTTCTCGTTCTCGGTCGCTCCCCTCCGTGCCGCCGCGCTCCTGGGCATCGGTGCCATCCTCCTGTCCAGCCTGTACGCTCTCTACAGCGTCGTCGCCAAGCTTGCGTTCGGCCACTCCCCTCAAGGCTTCACGGCGCTCATTGTGGTGATGACGTTTCTGTCGGGCATGAACCTCCTCTTCCTCGGCCTCCTGGGAGAATACCTCGGCCGGGTGTACGAGGAGGTTAAACGGCGGCCCATGTACGTGGTGGATCAGGTGGTTCGCTGCAACGTCGCCGGTCCAGCGCTGCGGGCCGAAGCCGTCGTGGCGGAGACGGGTCGTTGATCCGGGAGTATGCCACCGCCTATCGCGACCTGTACGAGCGCCATTGGTGGTGGCGTGCACGCGAAGCGATGCTGGTGCGCGAGATCGAGCGCCTCCAACCAGCCCGGCGGTGGGGTAACGTCCTGGACGTCGGGTGTGGCGACGGCCTGTTCTTCGGTCAACTAGCCCGCTTTGGTGAGGTGTGGGGAGTCGAGTCGGATAAGAGCCTGGTCCCGCCCGACAGCCCCCACCGCTCCCGCATCCACATCGGTCCGTTCGAGGCCAGCTTTAAGCCGGGTCGTCTCTTCGGGCTGGTCCTGTTGCTCGACGTGCTCGAGCACTTGCGGGATCCGGTCGCCGCGTTGGCGCAGGCCCGCCGGCTGCTCGAGCCGCAAGGGCGGGTGCTGATCACCGTCCCGGCATTTCCGGTCCTGTGGACCCATCACGACGATCTCAACCACCATTTCGTTCGCTATCGCAAGCGGAGCCTCGCCGCAGTGGCGGGGCAGGCGGGGCTCGAGGTGCTTTACAGCCGGTATTGCTTCCATTGGCTGTTCCCCGTGAAGCTGGCGGTGCGCGGGTTCGAGCGGTTGACCGGCAGGAGCGCGGCCTCTGTGACGGTGCCTCCAACGAGGGTCAATCGCTTGCTGCTCGGCATGACCCGGTTCGAAGAGACGGCGCTCCGACCACTCGGGCTTCCGGTGGGATCATCCCTACTGGCCTGGTGCGCAGCGGTCGGTGAACAGCGGGCGTCGAGTGAATGACCCGGCCGAGCCCCTGTTAGCTGCAATCGTCCGTCGCCCGCTGGCGGTCTGGGTCATCTGCAGCGTCATCGCCGCTCTGAGCCTGGCGGCGGAGCTCGCGCGGCCGGCGACGGCCGACATGGGCCTGTTCCTCTATACGGCGGGCCGGGTTCTGGACGGGGCGCGGCTGTACCGCGATGTCGTCGAGATCAACCCACCCCTGATCGTCCTTCTGAACCTGCCGCTGGTGCTCGTGGCCCGCGCCACCCGCCTTCCCGAGTTTCCGCTCTATCGGCTTGCGAGCGCCGTCGTGGTCTGGACCCTGCTGGTCTACAGCAGCCGGCTGGTCCGTCGCTACTTGGTTACGGATGAGCCTGGTCGCGCCCACTATTTGACGTTGTTGCTCTGCTTCGGACTCTTTGGCCTTGCACGGATCGACTTCGGTCAGCGCGAGCATTTCGTGCTGGCGCTGCTGTTGCCCTTTCTGCTGTTGGTGGGAGCTGAGCTTGGGGGACGCAGGCCTCCGTCGCTGGAGGCCGGCGCTATCGGCATCCTGGCCGCCATCGCCGTCGCGCTCAAGCCCCACTTCGGTCTGGTGTGGCTAGTGGTGGAGGGGTTTCGACGGGTGCGTGCCTCGCCGGCGGAGCGGTGGCGAATTAGCCCCGATATGGCTGGGTTGCTCGGGTTCCTGGCGGCGTACGTGCTCGTCATCTGGCGGTTCACTCCGGACTATCTTACGGTCGCCGCTCTCCTCGGACCCGCCTACGCGAGCTACATGCGGGAGCCGTTCGCAAATCTGCTCGTCCTGGGCCCGGGTGCGCCGCTCATCTGGTTCGCCCTTCTCGCCTTCGTCGTGCTCCGGCGACAGGCCACCCGTCCCGAGCTCTGCGCCTTGCTCGCATGGGCCGTGCTGAGCTGCTTCGTTGCCGGCGCCGCCCAACAGAAGGAATTCCGGTACCATTTCTATCCCGCGCTTGCGCTCGCCTTTGTCCTTCTCGGCCTGCTGGCGGTGGACAGTGCGGAGACTGCCCGGCTCACGAGCGAGCGCGTTTACGGCCGCGTATCCCGAGCGCTCCTGGTGGCGATCGTGGTCGTGGTGGCGGGCTCGACGGTGTTCGAGGCCACCCATGCCAGCGCTGGGAAGCGTAAGCAGCAGGCCGACCTGCTCGAGTTGGTCAGTGCGGTGCGGGCGCGAGCGGGAGGGCGTCCGGTGGGCGTGCTTTCGTACACCATCGAGTCGGCCTTTCCGCTGGTGAACTATGCCGAGGTGCGCCTGGCAACGCGATTCCCCGCCTTATGGCCGTTCGCAGCCAGCTACTGGGACTCGATCGCGTCGGGCGGCGCCATTCACTACCACCTGGTCGGGGAGATGCCCCCGCCGGAGCGGTACTTTTTCGGCGCGGTACGAGAAGACCTGCTTGCCGCCCGGCCCAATCTCCTGCTGATGTTACGTCCCGCACGGGATGCGGCAGCGAACGGACTGCGCCGGCTCCACTACGTACAGTATTTCGGCCGGGATCCGGAGCTCGCCGCGCTTTTCAGCCGCTATGAGTTGGTGGAGCAGAAGGGTGAGCACCTGCTCTATCGGCGGCGGGAGAGCGCGTCTGACCCGGTAGGGCCGGCGCCATCTGCGGCGCCGGGGACGCTCGATGCCAAGCCCGCACCGCAGCTCGGGGAGATCGGCCTTGGCCAGGTGGAACCGGAGTGGCTACTTGGGCTCGGGATCTTCGTGATCTCGTTGATGGCGGAGGGCGCGGTCCGTCGTCGCCGTCGCGCCGATGAGCTCGGAGGCACTGGGTAGTCTGCCGCTGATTCGCGAAGTGATCCATGCGGCCGCGGCAGCGAGCGGGAGCGCTGCGACCAGGTCTATTAGGTAATGCCCTCCGATACCGACTGTGGCCAAGAGCATCAGCACTACCCAGGGAAGGAGCACGGCCCAAGCCCATCTCGGCGTTTCGCGCGCGCCCCAGCAGACCAGCAGAGCCCACGCTGCGTGCAGGGAAGGCATGGCGTTGCGCGGGACCTCCGGCGGGCCGGGGATCCAGCCTGAATGGAGCGCTGGGAGGTGCCAGGGCCATCCGGGGAAGACAAACGCCGGCCCGACGCTCGGTGTCAGCGGGTAACACGCTGCACCGAGCACGCCGGCGACGCCCCAGAGGCAAAGGAGGTTCGCGGGCCGGATCCGCCCTGCACGCCCGACGACAGCAAGGGAGTAAACCGTAGCTCCCACGAGGGGCAATGCGACGTAACAATGCACCGCCGCCCATCGCAGCAAGGGATGCTGCAGCAGGAGACGCCCGGCTGCATAGGTCGCGTCCCCGAAGAGCGCCACGTCGATGCGCAGCAACGCGGGGTCCAGCGTCAGTGGGGTGCTCCGGATCAGAAACGCGTGGTATGGCACGGTGGCCAATACGAAGGCGGGTATGCCCACCACGCCGAGGGCAACCTCCCTCGAGACGGGCCGGGTGAAGGTCTGGAGTGCCAACAGCCCGATCGCGGCGATGCCCAGGTACGCAAGAATGAAAGGTGAGGAATACAGCGTATGCCGGGCCTCGGGGTGCCAGAATCTCACGTGGAGGGGCAGGAGCAGGATGGCTCCCAGGAGCAGCGAGCCGATCGTACGCGGGGTGGGTGAGGCCGCGAGCAGAATTACGGCGCTGCCCATGAGAGCAAGGTTCAGGAAGTGAGGCCCGGGCGGCAGCCCAATCGCCAGCGCGGCGACACCCCAGAGTCCCAACGCAGCGAGGACCTTGGACCAGATCCGCCGCCGGTCGACCTTGAGATTCACATCAACGCCAACGGTCCGGAGAGGGGTACCACTCGGTAAGCATGTTGTCGTCGGTCACTAGGGGCACTGCGGCGAGCCGCTGCAACACGCTGCTCCGGTCCTCGATGTCCGCAGCGCGAAGCACCAGATCCAGCCGCTGGCGGTCGGCCTCTGAGCGGCTATCGATCAGCCGATGCCCGTCGATCGAATAGTTCTGCAGCACCTCACGCAGGCGCTCCTCGTCGAACCGCAAGGGATCCATGCTCACCGCCACAAAGTTCACCACGCGCACGCCATGATGGAAAACGGAAAGCGCGGTCTTGAGCGCCGCGTTTGAGTAGGTGGTGTTGAAGTAGTAGATCCCGCCGCGGTTCAAGTGGGGCCGCACGACGTGGAGGAACTCGACTGAGAGGAGGTTGGTTGAGTGCGCTCGCCAGTGGAGAGTGGTATTCGACACGATCAGGTCGAAGCGGCGATCTGGATGGCGCCTCAGCCAACGGCGGCCGTCGTCGGTGATGATCTCGACCTTCGGGTTTCGTAGCAAGCTCGCGACTTCAGGATGACGGGCAATCACTTCGGTGTAACCGGGGTTGATCTCCACGATCGTCAGCTTCTCGAGCGAGGGATGGTGAGCAAGGACCTGGGCCCACGCGCCTCCACCGAGGCCGATCATCAGCGCCTCGCGCGGAGCCGGATGCAGCGCTGCAATGGCGTAGGCTCGGAAAATGATGTTCCGATCATGGAACAGATCGAGGGAGATGCGGCCGTCGTATGCCCCGCTGCCGTACACGGTCCCATCCGGAGTTACCGTGATGACGCCGCTCCGGTTTTCGATCACCTGGTCAAAGGCCGGCTGGCCCTCCGCAGAAGGGCCGAAGAGCAGCTTCTCATAGAAGTTGCCGAACAGGTGCGGGGCAACGCTGACGCCGGCCAGCGCCACCGCGCCGGCCAGACTCAAGCCCTCCAAGAGCCGCGTCCCAGGGCCACTCAGGGCGTAGAGCGCGGCAGAGGCGCTGCACCCGAGCACCAGTAGAACGACCGCGATTATTCGGAGCGGCCAGAGGTCGAGCAGCACGAAGCCAGTCATGAAGCTGCCGACGGTTGAGCCCACGATGTTGGCAACGTAGAGATGGGACATCGATCGGCCGGCGCGGCGATCAGGAGGGACGGCAAAGTGGCTCACCAGCGGGAGGACTGCGCCGAACAGGGCGGACGAGACTGCCACTGCGGCGAACGACAGCGGCCACGCGCCGATGGTCGCTGTCCAGGCGAACGTCGGTAGTACCATGAACGCGATCGCATTCGCCAGCAGAAGGAAGGCGGCGGTTCGACGCAGGAGGCGACGATCGCCCTCACCCGTCATCTGGCGGCACCAGGTTCCGGCGTACCACGCGCCGAGCGCAAGGCCAAAAAGATAGAAGCCGAGCATCAAGCCGAACGAGGCAGCTGCACTTCCGGACACTATTGTGATGGTCCGGTACCAGAGGATCTCGTACGAAAGAGCGATGAACCCGCTGAGCGCGACGGTGAACAGGGCCAGCTCCATGATCAGCCCCTTCGCGAGGTTCGCCACGGGCCGAGCAGCACGAAGGTGCCCACGGCCAGGTTCAGGCCTGCGGCAATCCAGGTGGACCTCTGCCCACCCAGAGTGCGAAGGAGAAGGAGGACTGCAGTGAAGGCTGCAAGCGCCGAGCCGGCTGTGTTGACGAAGTAAAGGGTACCGACGGTCCGTCCGACGTTGCCGTTGGAACGAACCAAGTATCCAACGAGGAGCGGAAGGGTCGCGCCCATGAGGGTGGTCGGGACCATTACGATCAGCACTGTGATCAGTCCCTGCTCAACGGAGCTCAGACCGAGCGTCACGTCCCCTACCCATCGGAAGAACGGCAGCGAAGCCAGACCGAACACCCCGATCGTGGTCTCCAGCACACCGAATCCCCGAAGCAGGCTCGCATCGCTGCCCGTTGCAGCGCGTCCGCCTAGCAGGCTCCCAACGCCCAACCCGGCAAGGAACGCGGTAACAACCACCGTCACGGCCTCCACGTTGATACCAAAGGCCGCGAAGAGGACGCGCTGCCAGACGACTTGATACACCAGGGCGGAGAACCCAGAGGCGCAAAATACGGTCGGCAGCCATGCGGGTGTCGGGGCCCCAACGGGGCGGCTGGACTCCTGGGGATGCAACAGCCGCAAGCCGGCAACTGGCTCCTCGGGTACCGCAATGGGCTCGCTACCGCCAGCGACGACCGGACGCTCCGCCAGCGGATCAGCCATCGAGGTGGGCACCGCTACGTTCGAGCCGAGCCGTCATTGAATCCTCGTGAGCCGTGACCCCGCAAGACAGCGCACCGATGCACTGGCCGGGCCCGCCATGCGGAGACCCTCGCTGCAGTTGGAGCAGGTTCTCACCGCGATCGCAGCGTAGGGACCATTGTGCTAGTGATCTGTGCTGAAGTGATCCTACAAGTGCGCTCTCGTCGAGCAAGCTACATGCCAGGCACGCGCGAAGACTGCGCCTGGTCAGGCCGTCGCGGAGAAGAGCCTCCAAGATCGGGGAGGACGCTACAGGCGCCGCCGCCACGCTACAAGAGCGCTCGGACCGATGCGCCATAACTGCTCAGTGATGTTACGCTTCCAGAGTCGTCTGCAGACGCTGCCGCGTTGGTACGACAGTTGCCTTCTCCGGTCATCCATGCGCGCACAACCCGATCTCTCCGTTGTCATCCCTGCGTATAACGAGGAGCGTCGGCTCGAGCCCACTCTCCGCACCTACCTCGCCTACTGCCGGCGCCGGGGTTTGAATGTGGAGCTGATTGTCGTGGACGACGGCAGCACCGACGGCACGACCGCGCTGGTGGAGCGGCTCGCCGGCGAGTTCGCAGAGCTCCGGTTGATCCGTCTCGCCCAGAACCAGGGCAAGGGCTACGCTGTCCGCTCTGGCATCGTGAACGCCCGCGGACGCAGAATTCTGTTCGCGGATGCTGATGGGGCTACGGCGATCGAAGAGCTCGAACGGCTCGAAGCCGCTCTCGATGCTGGCGCCGATCTGGCCATCGGCTCGCGGGTCCTCGCCGCGGCTGACGTCAAGGTGCGGACCCGGATCCACCGCCGCATCGTCGGTCGCGCCTTTCATATCCTGGTGGGGCTCACCGGCGTCGATGGGATCTCGGACACCCAGTGCGGCTTCAAGCTCTTTCGCGGGCCGGTCGCCCATGTTCTCTTTTCCCGTATGCGGACCGCTGGCTTCAGCTTCGACGTCGAAGTTCTGATAATGGCGCGGCTCTGCGACTTCGACGTCGCTGAGGTGCCGGTCAACTGGACCCACCAGCCGGGCTCGCGCGTGAACCTAGTCACCGACTCTGCCCGCATGGCCTGGGACCTGGTCCGCATCGGCTGTCGGCAGCTGTGCGGAGAGTACGCCGCACCCCACCTCGCACCCTGGGCCGTTCCGGACGAGCGCGCACACGTCAGCTTCGCACCCTGAAGGCGTGGGCCCGCCGCAGGTACCGGAGCGCCGCCACATCGCCCTCCTCGAGGAAAGGCCGCTGTTTTCGGCGGCCGTCTTCGCACTCGTCACCCTCACCCTCGGTGCACAGCTTGCGCGAACGGCTCCGCCCGATATGGCGTTCCTGCTGTATGCCGCCGGCCGCGTGCTGGACGGAGCGAAGCTCTACCGGGATGTCGTTGAGATCAACCCACCGCTTATCGTCTGGCTCAACATACCAATCGTCCTACTAGCCCGAGCAACGCATCTCTCCGAGTTCCTGGTTTACCGCCTGGCAAGCGGCGCCGCCGTTGGCGCTCTGTTCTCACTGTGCTATCGCGTCATGCGCTGGTACGCCTTCCCGGACCAGCCGGCGTACGGCCGCTACTGTCTGCTGCTGCTGTGCTTCGCCTTGTTCCCGCTCGCCGCCGAGGACTTGGGCCAGCGGGAGCACTTCGTCCTGGCACTTCTCGCTCCGTACATCCTGCTGGTCACGGCCCGGCTGCGCGGCCGCGAGCCCCCGTTTGGAGAGGCTCTCGGCCTCGGCATTCTTGCCGGCATTGCGATCGCGCTCAAGCCACACTTTGCCCTTGCCTGGCTGGCCCTTGAGGCATTCCGATTGACCCGCGGCTCCGCGCGATTGACACCCGAGCTCATTGGAACCGTGGTGTTTCTGGTGGCCTACGCTGCCACAGTGATCCTGATTGCACCGGAATTTCTTACGATGGCCAGCGCATTAGGTCCCCTATATCTGCGTTACCTACACGCTCCATTCTACAGCTTGTTCGTCCTGGCCCCCGGCGCGCTTCTGGTGCTCGTCGCCTTGCTCGCCGCCGCAGTGTTGCGGCGTTCGTCGCGCCACCCCGTGCTCTGGGCGCTCCTCGCGGCCGAGGTTGTAGCCTGCTTCTTGTCGGGCGCGGCTCAGCAGAAGGGGCTACGCTATCATTTCTACCCTTCCTTCGCTTTGGCCTTCGTGCTCTTGGGCCTCGTTGCGGTGGATGTCCCTGCCAACGCGGCACGTCTGAGCACGCGACTCTACGGCAGAGTCGCCCGCGTGCTCACCGCCACGATCGTCGTCGTGGTGCTGGGTACGGCCATCGTCGACGCCGCCGGCGGTAGCCCAGCCGATCGGCGGGCGCGGGCCCAGTCGGAGGATCTTGCTGAGTTTGTACGGGCACATGCGGATGGGCGTCCAGTGGCGGTGCTATCGTACCACATTGCCGGGGCCTTCCCGCTAGTCAATTACGCTGGTGTCTCACTCGCATCACGCTTTCCGCACCTCTGGCTCTTGCCGGCGAGTTACTGGGACTCGCTGGAGGTCGCCGCCCCCCTAGTCTATCACACCGTGGCGCAGATGCGGCCACCGGAGCGGTACCTGTGGGATGCGGTCCATCAGGATCTACTTCAGGCGCAGCCGGGCCTCATCCTCGTACTCCGTCCGGCGCGGGACGTTGCGCCTAACGGGCTCCGCCGCTTGCACTACATCCGGTATTTCGAAAGGGATCCCGACCTGGCGGCGCTCTTCAGTCGATATCAGCTTCTCGCGACGAAGGGCGAGTACGACGTCTACGAGCGCCTCCGCAACCATGCGGCACGCATCGGCCCGCCGCCCTCCAGCGAGCTGGGCCAACTTGACGTCTTGCGCCCCCAATTGCGCGAGGTGCGGCTCGAAATCATCGATCCCGCGTTCCTGGCTGGGCTGCTCGTCTTTGCGGCAATATGGTGCATTTCCCTCGTTGCGAAACGCCGCGAGACCTCCGCCTGTGTCCCCGCCACCGCGAAGTAGTACTGCAGCGCAGACCCCGCAGACTTCGAGCGAGGTGGGCCGAAGAGGGCCGTTCTGCCGGTCATGGATCACCCTGTTCCAGCCGACCTGCCCTGCCGGTGGAGCGGTCAACCAGCTCGGATGCGGGCGCCCGTTGCAGGAATAGAAGCACCAGAGCGGGCAGGTAAACCAGTCCGAATATCACCGGCCAGCGGTTCGCGAGGTTCTGTTCCAGTGACATCCCCGGCAGCCTGGGAAAGAAGGTGGCCTGCGCGAACGCGGCTATGTAGCTGAGCACCGCAAGGACGTACGCCTCCCGGCGTGTGCGCGGAATGAGGAATAGGGGCACCGTCTCGTAGAGGCCGATCGTCTGAGGCACACAGGCCAGGCCGAGCAGCAACCGCGCCTCCGGTCGGCGCCAACGAAGGACAGCCAGGACCAGGATCAAGCCCCCAGGCTGGAGTATCGGCGAGGCGTGCTGCGAGCTGCGTAGGGCGTCGTACCATCGGGCAGGCCAGTCAGGCACGACCACAAAGCTCGCGAGGAGGAGTAGGGCACTACCCCACAGCGCGCTGCGCGAGGGATACGCTGCCAGCATCGCCGTGCCTACCGATGGTTTTGCGACCCAGAACAACCCGAGCCAGGGAAGGACGGCGCCGGCCGTCAAGAGCGGCGACCATTGGTTTAGCACCAAGGCGTGAAGGAAGCTGGCGCTCAACATCCCGACCGCCAACCCCCGCCCGTAGCGCATGGCGGCGAGCGCAAAAACGGCCGCCCCGATGCCGGCCCATACGGCCCGCGCCCACTCCGTCGGTAAGGCGGCCAACGGGGCGACCAGGAGCACGGCAGGTAGCGGGTAATAGAGTGGGTAGTATTGGCTGTGGGCGACGGCCGCGTACGGATCCTTCCCTGCGAAGAGCGCGCGGGCTGCAATGAGCAGCTGGTCGAGATCGGAGGTGGACGCCGGAGGAAGGCGGTAAGCCGCCCAGCAGAGTGCGCCCGCGACGATGCCAGCGACAGCGGCGTACACCACGGATCGCCCCCCAGCTGCATTCGTCATTCGCGGGGCCGATCCTGCGCCCCGCCTGGTGTACGCGGGTGAGGCGCTAGACAGTGGTACAGCTGGTCGCGCCCCGACTGCGTAGAAGTATCCGGCTGTATCCGCCGCTCCAACATCACCCCGACCGAATCGCAGTACCAGACACCCCAGCCTGGCTCTCGTACGAGCTGATAGGCCACCCGAGACCGGGGGTCCACCAGTACCCAGCGGATCTTCCATTTGGCAAGCACGTCGCGCCAGCCCGGGTCGAGATTCCAGACCTGGATGTACTGGTTGAACAGGTTCTCGCCGTAGTGGTCCGTCCCGCCGTCAATGAAGACCGGCATCTCCGGCCATTCGTGGAGCATCCATCCGCCCCAGGTGAACTGGTTGAAAACGGGCCCGCGCAGATGGGCCGCCCGCCCGCGCGCCGCCGCTTCGGCAGGAAACACGTGCGGGTCGAAGCTGTTCTGAACCAGCCGCAGATCGGCGACTCTGCCGTGTACGAGTCCCAAACCGAGCATGAGCGCGGCCACGATTCCGGCGCCGACCCCCGAGTGGCTCCCCCGATATTCGCGCTGAAATACAGCACGGGCCCGACCCAGGATGGGGAGGGCGCGCCACTCGCGGTCCACGTGCAGCGCAGCCAGCGGGAGCGCCGTGAGGGCGAACAGCTCGATGTTGCGCTGGGAAATCAAGGCCATCGCGGTGTTGCCGAGGATGACGAGCAGCCAGGGCCAGCTGGGGCGGCGGCGGCTCAGCGTGAGGGCGGTGACCACCGCGAGCAACGCCAGCAGGAACAACTTCCCGTTGACGGTGTGAAAGTCGGGTGACTGGAATTCGTTGGTCTGGCGTAGAATGGACGACTGACCGAAGAAGCTTCCGACGTGCACCAGCAGGCTGATCCCGTGCGGGTTCGCCACCGTAGACACGAGTGCGATGCCGAAAGCCCACGCACGTTGCCGGGCCGATTGGAGACGAGCGGCCCGTTCGGCACCGGCCCCGGCTTCCCAGGCCTCGAGCAGGTCACCCACGAGAAACGCACCGATCAGAATGAGCCCGTACGAGAACCCCCCGTGCAGGTTGGCCCAGAGCACGAAGAGCGGCGCGTACGGCCAGACAGGCCGGGGCGGGTCGCGCTCGAGCAGATCGAGCAGAACTACAACCAGCAGCAGGGTGAACAAGTGTGGCCGGGCGAGCCAGTGTCCGGCGGAGAGCACGGCTGCGGTCATGCTCACGAAATACGCGAGCAGCGGGTCGCCCCCTCGACGGACCATGAACCGGACAAGCAGCGCAAAGGTGAGCGCCAGCACCAGGCCGGCAACGATCGATACCAGCGCAAGGCCCCCCAATTTCTCCGCGGCCGCATAGACAACTTCACTTCCCCACTCGAAGGCGAGAAACGGCTTTCCGGCGGCGGTGTGAGAAAAGACATCTTGCCGCAGCAAGCCTCGCTGCTTGATCATCAGCTCGCCTAAGCGAAGGTGACGTGCAAGGTCGCCGTCGCTATTGATCAGCCGTCCGCTGAAGCCGATGGGAATGACGAGGGCCCAAATCAGAAAGACAATGTCGAACAGGGAGGGCTTTGCCGTGGTGCGCTGGGTGGAAGTCATCCGAGTCGGGGGCCCAAGGCGCCGACGCGCGCGCGGTAGGCGACATACTCGGGGAAGGCGCGCGCGAGCACCCGCTCTTCGTAGCGGATGCGCACGATGAGGAGGGCAAACCAGATCGCCAGGACTGTCCCAAACGGCAAGGTGGGGTGTCGGAGCCAAAGTCCGCAGTTGACTAGCGTGTACGCTGCGTAAATTGGATGACGGGCGAAGCGATACGGTCCCGACGTCACCAACTCTCGGGCTTGGGGCTCCACGCTGAATGACCGGCGGAGCTGCCAAAGAGGCCAGAGTGCCAGCAGTGCCCCGACGAGCCAGACAGCGATCCCGGTGTCCGTCATGAGTTGGCTGCGTGCCGGCGCAAGCCACGCGGGGTTGTACCTGCTCGCGAGCTCGATAAAAACCATCGGCAGAAACGCGTGGGCGTAGGCAACTGCTCTTGGCCGCCAGCCGGTTGCCTGGCGTAGCGCAGGCCTGCGGACCAGGAAGCTGATCGCCACCAGCAGTTCGGTGGACAGGGCTGGGATAACCGCGAGCCCGAACTCTGGTGCCCGGTGCCATAGCCGGATTGCCAGCGCGGTGAACGCTAGGAGACCGGCCCAGTCGCTCCAGTGGTGGCGACGGGGACGGATTGGAGAGGTGCCGGCAGGGGAAGCCGCGGGGCTTTCCAGTTGTAGGGTCAAGGCTCGTTGGTCACTGTATAACGGGCGCCCGAAGCATCATTCAGGCCGGGTGGTGGTCACCGGAACGGCCATCCGGTCGTCCGGCATCGCCAAAAATGTAGAGCCTGCGCCCCAGTTCGTCGTGGTTGCAGCGCAACTGCGATTCGGACGCGCTTAAAAAATAGGCAGCCGCTCCAAACACAGCGTATGTCCATAAAGGAAACGGGGTTTTGCCCAGAGCGTGCAGGCATGTGCATTGCTGCGAACACCGGTCCTCGGCCAGCGGCGTCGGATTGGTTAGCAGGCGATTCGCCCGGCGGTCAGGCAGAGGAAGCGGTAGGGTAGGTGAAGTTCATGCCCCCAAGGGAGTTTGGGAGCTAGTGCAAAAACTAGTGGCGGCGGGCATATGACTTGCTCAGGCCTGCTCTCAGCTGTTGCAACACGCGCCACCCCTCAAAATCTGCACAGTCGTTAAGGTGGGCCAACTCCCTGGCCTGCCTGCGAGGGACCCCGCCGCGACGTAAGGGGGGCCCGGTTAATACCCACCTGCCTGGCCGGGAGGCCGAGGAGGCATGCATGCGGTCGTTGTGGCGGAATCTCTGGAAGGATGAGTCCGGACAAGGTCTCGTTGAGTACGCGCTCATCATCGCGTTGGTCGCGGTTGGTCTGATCGCGATCCTGCTCGTCCTGCGGAACAGCATTGGTAACGTGTTCAACAACGCGGCGACTCAGCTGAACAACGCCCCAGCAAACCCGTATCCGTGATTCTCGGCGTACGGTAGGCAACCGGCAGCGGGACAGGGCCGGGTGACCGGATCCTGTCCTGCTGACGGCCTCGGGGCGCAATGCATATTTTAGAGGGAAAGCAGCTCTTAATCGCGAGCGCACTGCTCGTTGTAATGCTGGTCGTGGCAACCTGGACGGATGTCACGGCCCGGCGCATCCCAAACTGGCTCACGATCTCCGGGATCGTGGCCGGCCTGGCGGTCAGGGTCTCTTTGGGCCTGGGTCCGCTTTGGGGTGGGGCGCTCGGGTTTGCGGTAGCATGCCTGGTCGCGCTCCCCTTCTTCGCGACCGGCGTGCTCGGCGGTGGTGACGCCAAACTGTTGATGGCAGTTGGCACATTCATGGGGCCTGCCGACATTCTGCCGGCGGCGCTGGCGATCGCTTTGGTCGGGGGCGTGGTGGCCGTGATCGAGGCCGCGCGCCGCGGAGTGCTGGTCCCCACGTTGGCGTCATGCGGGCTTCTGCTCGTGAGCTGGGTGACGCTGGGACGACGGGGTCACTCACCCCGGCCGGTCGCCGGCGCCGAACGCCTCGCCGTCCCCTACGGCGTCGCTATTGCAGTGGGAAGTCTGCTCTGGTGGTTTGGAGGAAAGCTGGTATGAGGATCCGCGCACTGAAGGATACCCGGGGGCAGGCGCTGCTCGAGTTTGCGCTGATCCTGCCCATCCTGCTCTTGCTGGTCCTTGGCATTGTCGAGTTCGGCCGGGCCTGGAACCTTGCCCAGATGATGTCCGACGTGGCCCGGGAGGGCGCGCGGCGCGCCGTGGTCGCCGACCCCTCGATCACCGAAACCTCGGTGCACGACTTCATGGACACGAAGCTCGCCACGGCCGGCGTTCCGTCGGGCACGGCCACGATCACTTTCTCGAAGTCGGGGACGAACTGGCACACGGCTGGCGACCAGACCGTCACGATCGTGATTCAGTACGGCTTCATGTTCTTCCACAATGCGTTCGGCACGATCCCGCTGACGAGCTCGTTCACGATGCGGATGGAGTGAGGAGAGCTTATGGCCCGCAGGAGCCGTCCGTTCATCTTATTGGCGCTCGCAGTGCTCTCCGGTGGGGCCGCGGCCTACCTTGCGCTGCAATACATCCGCCAGCAGGCGACTCCGCTGCTCGCGGCGACGCCGAAGAACTCCCAGGTCGTCGTCGCGGCGCACGCCATGCCGCTGGGCGCCGTGCTGGGTGAGCGGGACGTCAAGACGGTCGAGTGGGCCGGGGGTGCGCTGCCGCCTGGGTTCATCGGCAGCCCGCCCGAGGCGGTGGGTCGCGGGTTGATAGTCCCGGTACAGGAGAACGAGCCGATTCTGGACGCCAAGCTGGCCGCAAAGGGCGTCGGTGGCGGACTTCCCGTCATCATCGATCAAGGCATGCGGGCCGTGAGCGTCGCCGTGGACCAGGTGGTTGGCGTCGCAGGATTCGTCACACCGTCGACGCGCGTCGATGTTCTCCTCACGCTCAACGACATCCAAGGGACCAAGGAGCCGGCCACGCGAGTCATCATGCAGAATGTGAAGACCCTGGCGGCAGGGCAGTCCATTCAGCAGGACAAGGACGGCAAGCCACAAACGGTTCCAGTGATCACACTCCTGGTCACCCCCGAGCAGGCCGAGACGCTGGCGCTGGCCTCGAGCCAGGGCCGGATTCAGCTCGCCCTACGAAACATGCTCGACACAATGCATATCGAGACCAGAGGCACGCGGGTGGGTGCGCTCATGGGTGGCCCCATTGGCCGAGTGGCGCCGGTCGCCGTGGTGCGGCGGAAGCCGGCGGCCCCGCAGGAGCTGAGCGTGCCCGAGCCGACACAAACGGTGATTGAGGTGTACCGTGGCGGAGCTCGCACACTGCAGAAGTTCTAGCGGGCAGTGCCGGTCCGAGGTCAACCCCAGCCGATGGGAGTGCTGTGAGCCAGCTTCTGCGTGGTCGGGTCCAATCGTGCGTGTCCCGGTGCTTGTCGGCACTGGGCCTTCTGTCATTGACCGTCGTCGCGGGGCTTCCGGCGCAACAGGTGTTCAGCCAGCCCGAGCGCGTGATCTCGGTATCGAAGGGCGCCTCGGTGCTCCTCGTGAACCCTGTGGCCCTGCAACGGTTCTCGGTGGGCGATCCGGGCATCGCGGAGGCCACGATCGTCTCCCCCACCGAGGTCGTGATCAACGGAAAGTCACTGGGCTCGACAACGCTCCTGATCTGGGACAACTCCACCCAGGTCAAGGTGTACTCGGTCGAGGTTACGGCTGACGCGCCGGCCCTCGAGCGCTACCTCCGGCAGGTGATGCCGGACGAGCAGATCGCGGTGACAGCGAGCGGCAATTCAGTGACGCTGAGCGGGAACGTCAAGGACCCCAACTCGGTGCAGCGGGCGGTAGACATCGCCCGCGGCTCGGGCGCGACCATCATCGACAACCTGGTAGCGCCCCCTGCCGTACAGGTGGAGCTGCACGTGCGGTTTGCGGAGATCAACCGAAGCGTGCTCAAGGCATGGAGCGCACAGCTCGCCACCGTCAATCCACAGAACCTGAGCGACAACGGGAACTACACCGCGTCCACCAACCCCTCTTCGAACTCGACCACCATCAACTTCCTGCTGGACAACCTCCCGGGCAACGCTCAGCTGAGCGCTCTGATTCGCGCGGCGGAGCAACGCGGCGATTTCCGGGACCTGGCCGAGCCGAACCTCATGACCTTGCCCGGAAAGGAAGCCTATTTCCTTGCCGGCGGGCGGTTCCCCTATCCGGCGGTGCAGGGGGGTGGAGTGGCGGGGTCCATCGGCGTCCAGTTCGAGGAGTTCGGTGTCCGACTCCGGTTTACGCCGTACATTACCCGGAGCGGGGCGATCCGCCTCAAGCTGGCCCCCGAGGTGTCTTCCCTGGACTTTGCCAACGGCCTGGTGATCAGTGGGTTCACGATCCCCTCGATCACGGCCCGGCGGGCGGAGACCGAAGTGGAGCTGCGCGAGGGCCAGTACCTGGCGATCGCCGGGCTGCTCGACAATACGGTCACCGACAACGTGACCAAGATCCCATTCCTGGGGGATATCCCTATTCTGGGACAGCTGTTCCGCTCCAAGAACCTGCAACAGAAACGAACCGAGCTCCTGGTGCTGGTCTCGCCGGAGCTCGTGGTCGCGAAAGGCGAAGCCAGCCCGGTGCCGACCGGTGAGGTGCGCAATTGGCCCTGGTCCAAGGACTTCCAGAAGCCTGCGCCAGGTACAGAGCCGGCCCAGCCTCCAGAATCACAGCAGCAGCAACCGCAGTCGGGGCAGCAACCGCCGCAATAGGGGCAGGACGAGGAGGCAGTATGCGAGGACAGGGCAGTGGATTGGGCCGGCGCGGCGCCACGGCGGTATTCGTGGCCGTAGCGCTGGCCGCTCTGCTGGGGATGGTGTCTCTGGCAGTGGACGTGGGGATGCTGATGAAGGTGCGTAGCGACGCGCAGCGTGCGGCCGACGCCGCCGCGCTGGCCGGTGCACAGGAATTTCTCGACGCTACGCCGCTCGTCGCGCGGGATCCAGCGGCGGATTCCGCGATGTCGTACGCAGCGCGGAACTACGTGGGCTGGCGTTACGTGGATACCACCGGGAAGCTGTCTAGCCTTGCGGGCAACGTCCGCAACATCAACTCGCCGGAGGCGTACGTATCGGCCATTCCCGATTCGCAGAAGGTGCGGGTGTTCATCCGCACGACTCGAACCGGGACCTGGTTCGGTAAGCTTCTGGGTTGGGCGTTCGTGCCGGTATCGGTCAAAGCCGCGGCCGTCGCGACCAAATCCGGGACGGGCAAGTGCGTCAAGCCGTTCGCCATTCCCGATCTTTGGGCTGAGCTGGGCAGTGCTGGCAAGAAGGGTGGCACGGGCCCGAGCCAGGACGTCAACAACAACCGAGTCTGGGACGCGGGAGAAGCGTGGCAGTTCGAACCGCCCATCGACCGGTATTCGGCTTACAACCCCGACAGCAGCGCTGCGGCCCAGGCGCTACAGACCGGCTACGGCAGCGCTTGGCGTAACGCAAACGGGATGGGCGTCACCAGCGACTACGGCCTGCAGATTACGATCAAGTCCCAGAGCCCGCACGACAACATCACGAGCGGCTTTTTCTATCCGTGGCGCATGGACTTTGCGGATGGCAGCGAAGCAAAGGGAGCCAAGGACTACCGATCCCTGCTTTCCGACACTACC